>JADZBJ010000293.1 GCA_020852155.1 Saprospiraceae bacterium
ACTGCTATTTTTCAGCCGTTTTATTTTACCTGCCTGATTGTTGGACAGGACATAGAAATACCCATTGTCTTCGGCAAACCAGACCGGCGTTTCCACGCGCGCGCCGGTTTTTCGAAACGTACCAAGGTTCAGGTATTGTGCTGTATTGAATGTAGATGACATATTTTTTCTCAAATAGCTTTCATTAATAATCCAAATGCGGCTTCTACAGAAGCAGGAGCGCGAATTCTTACAACATGACCAGAGCCGGGAGCAATATCGATCGGTTCCAGTTTCTGGTTACAAATGGTATCTAGTGTAAATGTGTGGTTGCCTTGAGGGCTCATTAATTCAATTTCATCGCCGATGGCAAAACGGTTTTTGACATCGACAACCAGGTCGCCATTGTCAGCGCGTTCTACTACTTCGCCAACAAATTGCTGTTGTGTTGAAAGTGAATGACCATGCTCGTAAGTCTGGTATTCTTTGGGTAAGTGCCGCCGATAGAATCCTTCCGTATAACCTCTGCTGGCAAGGCTTTCCAGTTTATTCATTAGCCCCATATTAAATGCACGGCCAGCAAGAGCATCATCAATGGCTTGTCGATAAATTTGTGCGGTGCGTGCGGCGTAGAAATGAGATTTAGTGCGACCTTCAATCTTGAGTGAATTCACGCCAATAGCGATCAGTTTTTCAACGTGCTGGATGGCACGCAGATCTTTGGAATTCATGATGTAGGTGCCATGCTCGTCTTCATAGGCAGGCATGTATACGCCTGGCCGATTTTGTTCCTGTAACAAAAACACCTTGTCTTCAATGTTGAGCAATTGACCGTTACTGATGGAGTCGGTTGGACTCAGGCTGGGATCCCAGCTACCTACCTCGGCGGTGTCATGGTTGCGGGTGAACGATGAGGCCAGTATTTGTTGTGCTTCTTGGACTTGAGCCAGCCGGATCTGAGCCAGTATTTCCTGTTGACGCCCCGGGTCACTGGCAACAATGTCGCCTTCAGGGGTTTCTGCGGCATCGTGGGTGTCATACTTCCAGCGGCAGGAATTGGTACAGGCGCCCTGATTGCCATCCCGGTGGGTCATGTAGCCGGAAAGCAGGCAGCGACCGGAATAGGCGATACACAAGGCGCCGTGTACAAACACTTCCAGTTCGATATCCGGGCACCGCTGGCGTATTTCTTCAATTTCTTCAATGGAGAGCTCGCGGGAAAGGATCACCCGTTTGATGCCTTGACGCTCCCAGAATTTCACGGCGGCCCAGTTCACCGCATTGGCTTGCACGGAAAGATGGATGGTCATATCGGGCCAGCGGTCACGTACCAGCATAATGAGCCCTGGATCTGACATGATCAGCGCATCGGGCGACATGGCTATTACAGGCTCCATATCCCGCAGGTAAGAGCGCACCTTGTCGTTGTGTGGAGCAAGGTTACTAGCGACAAAAAAACGCTTTCCCATCCGGTGCGCACTCGAAATAGCGTCAGCCATTTTCTCCAAGTGGTTGAATTCATTGTTCCGCACCCGTAGGCTATAGCGAGGTTGGCCGGCATAGACGGCATCCGCGCCGTAGGCGAAGGCATATTGCATGCTTTTCAGGGAGCCGGCAGGGGAGAGAAGTTCAACCTGTTTCATGTCGTTTTGCTAGGGTTGGTGCGGAGCGGCAGCATATAACAAGGGCACGTGCAACAAAAGCGCAGCTTATACCGACTGAATGCCTGTATTTCGGAAGCTTTTTCTGCGATAAAGGCTCAGGGAAAAACAGGGGAGTGAGTATGTTTTCAGGGTTCACAAGCGGCGATTACCAATCGGTGGTCTTTTTTGTCGATGGTCAGGTCGACAGAGAGATGATGTACACAGAATTTGAAGCCGTGCTGGACAGTTTTGTCCCCATGCCTGGCTATGCCGGAAAAACGGTTCAGGCTGTGTGTCTGGGGATTAACGGCCAACTAAAAATTATCTCCGCTGTGTTTTTTCTCCTGTCGTATGACGCGGTAGGCAATGCGGATCGTAACTGGAATATTCCATTGCAACAGTTGGTTGAGCAGGCAGAGCAAGGTCCTGATCTGGGTGCTGGTCCCATTCGCCTGTGTTGCCGCAGCCAATGCCCTGTTGAATGGCATGTGCAGGATCTCTGGGATCCGGATATGTCACGTCAGCCCAATGATTTTGTATTGTTAAGGGATATCACTAGTCGCAATCGGCTTGGTTTCAAAGAATTGGCTTTTGATGTTGATGACATTGAACCCATGCGTACGTCGCTACACAGGGGTGATGCTTCGGGAGATCAGGCGCATCACGCAGGGCCCACGGGTGGTTTTGTGTTGTCTGCAGATAGCGAGATGAGTGATGCGGATAAAGCTTTGGCCCATTCGCTGATCACGTTTATTCGAAAAAAAGTGGTTATGGACAACCAGAATCAACTGGAACAGTTTGAACGTAATCAACAGTTGCTATTAGCAGCGCAAAAGACTCGTTTTGATGATGAAGTAAATCAGCTGGCGTTGCACCACAGCGAAGAATCTCGCGAGATGCAGGCGCGGTTTTTGCAAATGCAGGAGTTGCTGGATCAGGAGAAACAGACAGAAGAAAGTTTACGCCGTCAGTTAAATGATCAGCAGTTAATTGCGGATAAGCTTCGCGAATCATTTCATGATCGTCTGGCGCAAAGCAAGAGTGGCGAGGAGGATGAATTACAAGCGCTGCAAGCTAATTTCCAGTCCGAAATGGAGATGCGTATTCAGGCTGTTTCTGCAGAATTCCAGCAAATGCTGGATGCGAAAGATGTCGAGAATGCGTATCGTCAAGAGCAACAGAATGTTTTGAAAGAAGAAGTGGCT
>JADZBJ010000294.1 GCA_020852155.1 Saprospiraceae bacterium
CCGTATTGTGCCGGATGACAAATACCTCCCCAAGTGGTATTGATGTTGCTGCAGTAGTTGTTGGCGTAGTAGTAGTTAAAGTCGTATGGAATATCAGCAGGGGCCATTTCAAGGATAACCGCCTTAAAATCGGTTAATTCCTGGGCTGTAAACTCGCGATAATCCTTGCGGATGGATTGCGCCGACAGGGTCGTCGGTGCGCCGGCCAGCAGCCAGCAAATGGAGATGAACAATAGATGTTTCATTGTTGGCAGCAGATTAGCGGTTAGACAAGGCGGTTTTCAACTCGGCATTTTCGGCTTTGATGGCATTGATCTCCTTTTTCATGTCAATGAGGTAAAGGGTCAACTCTTCGATCTTTTCCATTTGTTTGGCCTGCATCGCGCCGAGGTCTATGCCGCCTTCCTGGACGAGTTCTTGTGCCGAAGGAATGCCGGGCAGGTGATTGTTTTGCTGAACGAACGCTTCCACTTCTTCCAGCGGACGCAGGTGATAATCAGGAGCGAACACATAGTCAGCCCAGTCAACGCTGTTATACAAGGCTACTTTCACGCGTTCGGTCAGGATGCCGTCTTTGACATACAGGCGGTAATTGCCCGGCGTGGAGGTGGTCGGCACGCCGATCAGCACTTTGCCATCTGTTCGAATGCGCATACGTTCCGTGCTGCCGATACCGCCGTCAATCCGAAAGATCAGGCCATTGGCATAGTTGTTATTGGTTGTTGGGGTACGAACGTCAATGTAGGCGTTCGGAGCGCTGCCGTTCGCAAAACTCAGGCGCATGCCATTCGAGTTCGAGGCCGTGTTACCACCGAAGAACAGGTTGCCGGTCGTCGTGCCGGATGCGTAGTCGAGCAGGATGTTTCCGCCCTTGACCTGAAACCTTTGGGCGGGCGTCGAAGTGCCTGTTCCGATGCCAACATTGCCATTCAGGTCAATGCGCATTCTGTGCGTGTTATTGGTTTTAATGTCGAGGTGGGCAGCATTCGTTGTACCCAGAAAATTCGTCGGATTGACGATGTTGTTGTTTCCTAAAATATCCCACGGAATGGGTTGTGCATTGACGTTCAGTGCAGCGCAAATTGCGAGGAAAAGGAAGATTGATTTCAACATGAACTGTTTCATTGTGAGGAAGATTTAATGTCGTAAAAAAATTAATGCGTTTGTTTTTGCCTACTCGTTTCTTCGGGTTTTCGGCTCATCCCTTTTGGTGTTTTTATAAGCGGAAGATTGTTTTGCTCATTTGTACATATATGTCGAAGGCCTGCCGATTGGTAACCGTAGATGACCTTGTTTAAAAAAAAAATTCCCGCCCTGACTACTCAGAACGGGAACAAGCGATCGGTCAATGGAATGGGGAACAAGTCCCGCCTTTCTTTTTCTAACACAGCGTACAGTGAGTGAAAATGTACTTCGTGGACTCTGTGGTAAATTACTTTTCTAACACAGAGCACGCTGAGTGAAACGCAGAGTACACAGAGAAAAAATGTACTCCGTGGACTCTGTGCAACACTCCGTGGACTCTGTGGTAAATTACTTTTCTAACACAGAGCACGCAGAGTGTTGCACAGAGTCCACAGAGAAAAAACTATACTCTGTGGACTCTGTGCAACGCTCCGTGAACTCTGTGGTAAATTACTTTTTCTAACGCAGAGCACTCTGAGTGAAACACAGAGTACACAGAGAAAAAACGCACTCCGTGGACTCTGTGTAACACTCCGTGGACTCTGTGGAAAATTACTTTTTCTAACACAGAGCACGCAGAGTGAAACGCAGAGTACACAGAGAAAAAACGCACTCCGTGGACTCTGTGTAACACTCCGTGGACTCTGTGGTAAAATACTTACCACAGCGCACGGAGAAAAACATTATTCTTTAATCACTTTGCCGGTCCAGACAGCCTGACCTTTACTGAATACACGCACGATGTACAACCCTGAAGGATGCTGACTCAGTGAAAGCGAAGGGTTATTATTGCCTGGCTGGATGGTTACCTGCTCAATAACCCGGCCGGTAATATCCATGATTACACCCTGCATTTCAGCGTCAGGCGCCTGATCAAAATACAGGTTAAAATCGCCGGTTGTGGGGTTAGGTGCAATGACTGCTTCCAAACTACTGCCCGTTGTGGGCGCATCATGTGTAGCCGTCGTTGTCGAGTCCACCACCGAGATACAGATATCGTCCACACGCGCCCAGGAGACGTAGGCACCATCATTGATCGCAAAATCATTCCAGATGCTTACGGTCAGGTAGTTGAAGTTCTGAGTGGCAGTCCACACTGGCGATGTGAACGTATTCCAGGATGTACCCATGACAGGCGACAGGAAAATCTCGTCGCAAGTACCACTGCAAGCGTTATAACTGCCCGGTGCGCCATTGGAGGCGCGAAAACGAATGCGGACATTATCCTGAACGGTCGGCATCCACATCCCGCAGAATTGTACTTTGTACTGTTTACCGGCTACGAAATTGACCGTCTGGCCCACGGATTCACCGACAACCTGATTACCCCACATTTGAATGGCCCCAGCATCATAGCAGGAATCGTGCGAAATCACTTGCGGTGTTGCCGATACTGTTTGCCAGTTGCTTAATGTGCCGCCTGTCCCCAAGTTTCCCTGCGAAAAGCCTTCAGAAAACGAACCGTTTTGAACCAGATTGAACTCTTTTTCACAAGGACAATCCACGATGTAGGTTACGGTCAGTCTGGGGCGACGGTTCGCATCAGGCGAATCGGATGAGTTGTAAATCAGCGCGCGATAGAAATTTTCCAGTTGAAGCGACATCTGCAAACCGAAATTGGCCGATGGATTATTCACGATATCCTGAATCATACTGGTGATATCAAATCCGATGAGGTCGGTACCGCCAGTACACATGGGCGGTACATTGATCTGACCGATTGATGTGATACCCGGCTGCGTATTCCAGGTGATGGTATTTTCATTCCAAGGCGAAGTGACGCGGCTGATCCAGGCGTCGTTGCTGCCACTCAGGCAAGAGTGCGCCGAACCGTTGGGTTGAATCAACCCGAACAAATCCAGTTTGGCAGAAGTAACGGTAGCGCCCACAGGAACGCCACTGAGGTCAAAGTCAAAGTATTCACGAAGGATAGCCGGAGTGCCGCCAAAAGTCCATTGCATGGCAAAAAACTGCGGATTGCTGCCAAAATTTTGTCCCGGATAAAGCTCGTGGACAAAAGCGTCTTTGCCGCTGGTGCTATCTGGTTGCAGGGTAATGGTTCGTGTACAAGGGCGTGCGCATGGCTTCACCGGAGCGCCGGGGCAAACAAAATTGGAAGCCGTACCAAAGAGCGAAAAACCTGTACTCGTAAATCCGGGCGACCACGTGCCGTCATTGTTGTTGGAGGTGATATCCTCCACCACTGCCAGACCAGTGTTGTTGCCGAATGGAATGCCCTGATTGAAATCGTAATACAGTGCCAATCCGGTTTCCTGACCTGTCAGTTTGCAGCTCATATCGGCTGTAATATCACCCGCACTACGTGCGCCTTGCCACACTCGCACCTCGTCAATTTCGCCTTTCCACTCCTGATTATTATCGCCGCCGCCCCATTTGCCTACGCGAAACTGGAGGATATTCCAGCTGCTCAGTGTGTTATCAGAATACACCAGCGCGCCATCGTAGTAAGCCTGGATGAGTGATCCCTGACGCGTGGCTGCCACATGGTGCCACGAACCGTCGCGCAGGTTGGTACCGGGAATGGCCACCGGGCCCGCATAACTGATGCCGTCATACCAGAAGATATTGAATTCGCCAGAGCAGTCGCCAATTTCGAAACGAGTATTGACACCGCCAAAACTCAGGATGCGGCGGTAAGTACCGGAACACCCCGTTTCTGTGGCTGTTGAACGAACCCAGGCCTCGATGGTAAAATCGCCATTGGATGCGACGGGACAAAAATTAGAAATCAAAAAATCGTCAGCGCCATCAAAACGCAGGGAACGATCCTGGCAGTTGTCTTGCGCTGAAAGTGATTGAATTGAAGCGAAATTAACGATGAACAGAAAGAATGAAAACAGAAAAAAGTTTCTCATAGCCTTATTTTGAGTTAGATGGTTTACGATGTTTGGCAAATTCACACGCCATTTTCAGGCGCATTTGCACATACATCGCAGGCTATGAAAATTCCTTACCCCGCGTTTTTAAAAAACCAGCAAGACAACCAGAATACTTAGGATGAAAGTCGCCACAAAGGTGATTATGCCGATCAGCATAAAAAGAACCCATTGCCCGAAAGCATTCAACCACGAACGTTGATAATATCGCTTGATGGCCATGAGGATGGCCACAATGAACCAGAGGAAAGGAATCCATTCCCAGTAGAGCGTCGTTCCGGCATAAATATCCAGAATGGTTCCCACTGTTAGTATCAACATAAAACCGCTGGCCAGATGCATGAGCAGCACAAATGCCTCAATGTAATAATGCCCTCTTTTCCGATTCAGGAAGTACAATAAAGTTGACAGGGTGGCAATCATGAAAAGTACCGTCCAGCCCAGCGATTTCAGGTAAAAGAAAATTACATCCCGGCCGACCCTGGAGGTTTTCATGGTTTGCCGGAGCAAGTGCGATTTAATGCGATCATTCGGATAATATTTTCGCGCCAGCGAATCCGGTTCCAGCATAATCATATCACGCGTACCGATCCTGAACTCGACTAAATGATCTATAAAATTATAGTTAGTAGTATCCTTTTCATCATATTTATCCATATTATTGGCCTTGGACAGCAGGCTATCCAGGGCATCAGGCGCAATATGTTGTCGTAACTCTGGCGCAATGGAATCACGATATAATTTGATTCTGTCCGTCGCCAATATTTTCCCTTTGCTTTCTTCATAATACAATCGGTAATAATCATTTTTATCGCTGTGCATCAACGTGTTGACAGCCAGCAACAAAAAGAAGATAATCACGAAAAAAAACTGAATCGGATGTGGGTATCGCTTCTGCCTGCCCTTGAAATACTCGATGGTTACACGGCCGGGAATGAGCAACTCCCAGAATACTTTGATAAATTTTGAATCCAGGTGCGAAATATTATTCCAGAAGCGCAGTAAAAACTCACGCATGGTCACTTTGCCCTTGTTGTTGCGCTGACCGCAATGCGGACAAAACTTGGCGCTTCGCGGCATGGTCTCCTCACAATTAAGGCAGACAGGTTTGGGTGGTCGTTGCTCTTTGGCGACAGTATCAATTACTTCCATGTGGGCGAAGGTAGATCAGGATTTTAGTGATTTTCAAGGACTTACAGACGCGAGTCATTCAAAACTACTTTGCGTTTATTGTAAAACCATTTAATGACGGCGATAAATTTGTTTTGCAGCGCATTGTAGATTTCACAGAGCGAGTTATGCCTTTTTCTGAACTTTGCAGGGTAAATTTATCCAATCCAATGTCCACCCTTTTCCTCATCCCTGTGCCCATTGCCGACGATGCGCTCAACACCCTGTCGCCTTCGGTGGTAGAAGTAGTCGGCCGACTGGATACGTTCATCGTTGAGCGTGCCAAAACAGCGCGGTACTGGGTCAAGGCCATCGGCGCGGCGCGGCCGTTACCTGAAATGGTATTTGTAGAAATCGGTGAAAATGGCGCTTCCGATGAAGCCGCAAAAACCCTGAACGACGCCTTCAAAAACGGCCGCGACGTCGGCTTGATGTCGGAGGCCGGTTGCCCCGGCGTTGCCGATCCGGGCGCATTGATCGTTGCCCTGGCCCACCGGATCGGGATGCGCGTTGTGCCCTTGTCCGGGCCGTCATCCATCCTCTTAGGCCTGATGGCTTCCGGCTTGAGCGGTCAAAAATTTGCTTTTCACGGTTATCTGTCGCCTAAAAGGCCGGAACTGGCCAGCACCTTGCGGCGTTTGGAAACTGTAGCCAAACAACAGCAACAAACGCAAATTTTTATCGAAACGCCCTATCGCGCACAAATGGTGCTGGAAGTTGCCGCCGAAAGCCTGCAAGCCGATACCAGATTTGTCGTGGCGCAGGACATTACAGGAATACACGAACGTATCATTAGCCAAACCATTCGGGACTGGAAAAAACAACCCTTACCGGCCCTGGCCAAAGCACCGGCTATTTTTTTGCTGGGTTGATACTCAGCGTATAATACCTCAACACCATGTCTGATTTATTGCCACTTTTCCCGCTCAACTTAGTCGCCTTTCCGGGCGAAAAAGTAAACCTGCACATTTTCGAGCCGCGTTACCGCCAGCTCGTCAATGAATGTGTGGAAAGCGGAAGTACATTTGGTATTCCGACTTTTCTGGATGAAAAACTGCCCGGATACGGTACTGAAATGCAAATCATGGAAGTGGCGCACCGATATGAAGATGGCCGCATGGACATCCGAACCCGCGGACATCGGGTGTTCAGATTGCTGGACTATGAAAATCCGGCGCCCGGAAAATTGTACGCACACGGGCAGCCACATTTTTACCCCGAACCAGATGCTGCCCCGCCCATCATTGCCGAACTACTGGAAATGGTCGGGCAACTCTACAAACTGCTCGATGCTCCGATGAAATTCGACCCTGATTTGCCCCAACCTTTTTCCTATCAGATCGGGCACGCCGTCGGGCTGTCACTCGAAACCGAATACGAACTGCTGACCATGCAACAGGAAACCGAACGCCAACTTTTCATCCTGTCGCACCTGCGCGAAATACTGCCCGTCATCGAAAACATGGAGCGTACCAAAAAGCGCATCAGCATGAACGGCCATTTTCGGGAATACGGCACCCTACCCTTCTAACCACCCCAAACGCGAGCGCAAGCGAGCATTCCAACAACATCTAACGCGAGCGCAAGCGAGCATTCCAACAACATCAAACGCGAGCGCAAGCGAGCATCCAACAACATCAAACGCGAGCGCAAGCGAGCATTCTAACAACATCTAACTACCTTGAGACTCGCCTATCTGGGCCTGCTGGCCATTTGCATCATCTGGAGTACTACGTACACCGGTATTAAATTCGCGATACGCGACTTCCCGCCGTATTTGCTAGTTGGTATTCGCCAAACTGCGGCTGGCATCATTTTACTGCTGATTGCCCTGTTGTCAGGCAAGGCCAAACTACCCGAACGCCGCTATGTCTTGCGACAATCGCTTACAGGACTGGCGACGATCACAGGCGGTAACGGCTTTATCACCTGGGGCATGCAATATGTATCGTCGGGACTGTCGGCCGTCATTGGCGCGCTGACGCCTGTTGTGGTGCTGTTGTTTGAAATTATCTGGCGCGGCGCCGAACGCGTGAACGCGCGCATGCTGGCGGGTGTATTGCTGGGCTTCGGCGGTCTGGGCATCATTTTCAGCGACGGGTGGCGCGATTTTCTCAATCCCGACTATCGGTGGGGCATCATGGGTTGTTTCGCCTCTTGTGTTACCTGGTCAATGGGCACAGTCATGGCTAAACGCAACAACTCGGCATCGGTATCGCCATTGATGAATGCCGGTTTGCAGATCACCGCCGGCGGCCTTGGCGGGTTTGTCATGAGCCTGTTATTCGACAAAAACTGGGACATTCACCATACCTGGGAGGGTTGGTTGTCGGTGGCTTATCTGGCCCTGGTTGGTTCGGCATTAGCTTTCACGATTTATATGTTCATCCTGAAACACCTGTCGGCTACGGTTTCATCGCTGTACACATAC
>JADZBJ010000295.1 GCA_020852155.1 Saprospiraceae bacterium
AAGCGCGGCCAAAAGCAAGGCCATTCAACAATACATCCGGGCATATCAAAACTATTGCTGGCCCGTCCAGTCTATTGACGATTACAAACTGGCGCCTTTCCATATCCTGGCCACCGAAGGTCAGGTTCATGTGGACAAAAGCCATGAATGGCACATGCAGCATATTGCTGAAATCTGTGCAGAAGACCCTTTGCTGTTCAAGGCAACACCATACCATGTCATCAACCTCAACGACGAGGCCAGTTTCAGTCAGGCCGTACAATGGTGGCTCGACCTCACCCGCGGCGGCGGCGAGGGCATGGTGGTCAAACCGTATGATTTTATCGCATTCTCGGAAGACGGACTGGTACAGCCAGCCGTAAAATGCCGTGGCAGCGAGTACCTGAGAATCATCTACGGGCCTGAATATGATGCGCCTGAAAATATCGAACGCCTGAAAAACAGGGGACTTTCCAGAAAACAATCGCTGGCGCTGCGAGAATTCGCCCTCAGTATCGAAGGACTCGAACGATTTGTCAAAAAAGAACCGCTCCGACGAGTTCACGAAAGCGTTTTTGGCGTGCTGGCCCTCGAAAGCGAGGAGGTTGACCCAAGGTTGTAATGGGGTGATGATGCGGCTTTTACCTCACCGCACATCCATCGCATCCCGCAGGCCATTACCGACCAAGTTAAACGCCAATACCATCAGAGCAATGGCCAATGCAGGCGCCATCGCCAGCAGTGGTTTGCCAGCCAGCGCGTAGCCGTAATTTTCATTGAGCATGCTGCCCCAGGAGGGCGCCGGCGGCTGAACGCCAAAACCGAGGTAACTCAGGCCAGACTCGACGAGGATTGCCGTGGCAAAATTACCGGCCGCCACCACCAGCACAGGCCCCAGCAGGTTGGGCAAAATATGACGTTGAATGATGCGCGCGTGTCCCAGGCCCATGCTTCGCGCGGCTTCCACAAATGGCAGGTCGCGCAGGGCCAAAACCTGGCCGCGTACCACACGCGCCACATCCACCCACATCGTCAGGCCCACGGCCAGAAAGATGATGCCGATACCGCGCCCCAGCGCCAGTACGATGGCAAACACCAGCAACAGGGTAGGGATAGACCAAATAGTGTTGATGACCAGCATGACCACTTCGTCGGTGCGGCCGCCGAAGTAGCCGCTAATCAAACCGAAAAACAACCCAATGGTCAGGGAAATCAGCACAGCAATGCCGCCGACCATCAGCGACACCCGAAATCCGAGTAAAAGCCTGCTGAAAATACAGCGACCGTATTTGTCGGAACCCAGCCACATCGTTCGTTTTTCAAGGATACTACCCGGCGGTCGTTCCGTAGCAGCATCGGCGGGTACCCAGCGGTAGGCCGATGGCTGGCCATGTATGAGGTATGGCAGCAGCGAAGGCTTTTCAACAGATTTTTCCAAAGGAATACCCACTAATTCGGCCGTATATCCCGGCGGCTTGAGTGCAAGTCCGGCGATCTGCATGTTGGCATCGGGGCTGTCTTCGGGCGCCAGGGCATAGGCCATCATTGCGACGATAACCGACAAGCCGATAAACACTGCCCCGGCTACTGCGGGACGGTTTCTACGGAATCGCTCACCGATTTTTTGCCATTCAGATGCCATGCTTAAGCGTTTTAAAAAGAATACCTAAATCGCGCCAGATGCTCCAGTCTTTGGCGTACAAAAAATGCAGCCGCGTCAGCATTGGCTCGCTAAAAGCGGTGACATTCAGTCCGCTGGAGGGGTTAAATACGCCGGGTTTGAGCGGTGGTAAACTGGAATTGTCGGTGCTTTCAGCATACGAAACCCAGGTGCGACGCCCCAGAAAAACAGCCAGCCAGTTTTTCAGTATCAAGGCTCTGTTTCGTGAAACAAGCAGCCAATAAGGCGAGGTAATCACCAAAAAAATACACCAGGCGAGGTCGAGCACACGCTTGTTGCGCCGCTGTCCGGGCTGTGCAATGTTGTAGCGAATATCAACGGTGTATAGTTCGCCCGGCTCGTTGGGACTGCTGCTGCCGATGATGCCCAGGCTCTCGGCAGCCACCATTTTATAACTCACCTGCGGGCCTAATTCGGTCATCCAGCGGGTGATCTGGTTGGTGGTCAGGTCTTTGGAGCAAAAGACAATTTCGTTCACATCATAAATCCGAACGATGTCGGTCAGTTGGTCAGGATTCCCCAGCGAATGCTCCGCAGGGCCGGTCGTGACCAGCGTGCCAATCAGATTTTTGGAATGCTGGGTTTGCCGCAATACTTCCTGAACACGATTGCTTTCGGCTTCTGAACCGATAATGAGCAGGTTTTTAATGCGGTTTTGCCCGATGCGAAAATTCCCGAACTCTTTGAAATGCAAGACAAAACGCAGTCCTGCCGTAGCGCCGGCAGCCCACAACGCTCCCAGCAATAATTGTGCGCGCGAAGGGCGATAATCAAGGTCGAGCAAACCGTAAATAGCCAGGAGTAGCAAGGTGCCGAACCCCAGACCGCGCATTAACCGGCCCAGGTCGTAACGCGAATCGTAACCGCCACCCAGCCAGACCGAAATAACCCATACGAGGCTGTATAATGGAAAATTAAACCACAAGACGCTCGACTGAAAATAATCGGGATCATGGTAAAAGTAGTTGGCCCAGAAATCTTTCACTAACCACAAACCCGCATAAATCAGGATGAGATCAAGCAACGGCAGCCATATTTTACGGAAAAAATTCTGCGACAAGGTCATGCCCGCCCGAAGCCAGATGGCCCCTTGCAACATCAGCACAAATATGCCTGCGCGACTGCCCGTGAAGTGTTTCCGGGAAAAAATAATCATCGCCTGATAAAAGGTGCGAACGTAGTTCAGGCTGCCTTTTTTCGTGCTTTCGCCCTTGTAATGAATGATGCGCGTGTCGGGGAAATAGTAGTTTTTAAACCCGGCTTTGACGATTCGATACGACAGGTCAATGTCCTCGCCATACATGAAAAAAGCCTCGTCGAGCAGTCCGCTGCGGTCGAGGGCCGTGCGGCGCATGAACATGAAACAACCCGCCAGTACATCTACTTCGTGCGTTTCATTTTCGGATAAATGTCCCAGATAGTAGCGATTGAACATTCGGCTGTGCGGAAACAGCGCCGACAATCCGAATGTCTTGCAGAAGGCCACCCACGGCGATGGAAATCCGCGCTTGCTCTCCGGCAGGTATTTGCCGCTGCCGTCGATCAGTTTGCAACCCAATGCGCCCGCGTCGGGATGGGCGTCCATAAAATCCAGGCATTTCTGGAAGGTATCTTCCTCCACCAGCGTATCGGGGTTGAGCAGCAGGACATATTCGCCGGTGCTTTGCCGGATGGCTTGATTATTCGCTACCGCAAATCCCGGATTGTTTTGGTTGGCAATCAGGCGTACTTCCGGAAACTGTTTCTGCACCATACGCACAGAATCATCCGCTGAATGGTTGTCAACTACCCATACCTCTCCCTCAATACCTTGCATGGCGCGCCGCACCGATGCCAGGCATTGCTCCAGAAAATACCGCACATTGTAATTGACGATGACGACGGAGAGGCGCAATTTAGATCAGAAGAGTTTATATGGGTTTTTAACGGGGAAATAATGATGAATGATGAATGATGAATATATTACACTCGGCTGTTAATCAATAACTTAGGTGGTATTTTGTCAGGCCAACCTTTCAGAAAAAGTTGTCATCCTGAACGCAGTGAAGGATCTGCAACCCACGAAGAAAAAAAGTTCACAACTGTTTATCCAGATCCTTCACTACGTTCAGGATGACAAACCGTGTTGATTTAATCCTGTGCGCAAATTGCTTCTTCAAATCATTGATTTACAGTTAATTATAGAAAATTCATCATTCATCATTCATCATTCATCATTCATCATTCATCATTCATCATTCATCATTTTCATTACTCGCGCACCAGACGTCGGATGGCCGATTTGCCATTGGCGATCAGACGAACGAAGTAAACGCCGGAGGCTGCTGACTGCAAGTCGAGGTTTTCGCTAATGCGTTGAGTATTTTGATATTGCGTGGCGTACAATAATTGGCCGAGCGAAGAGAAAACTTCCAGTTGAGCATCCACATCCTGATCGAAATCAGCCTGGAAAACCGCCTGACCATTGGTTGGGTTAGGATACAAACCCAGGTTCAGCAATCCGTCGGGTTCGTTAACGCCAACTGCGCCGACGGCCACATTCAATACTTGCGAACAACCGTCGGGGTTGGTTACTGTGACGAAGTATTGGCTCTGCGACAGGTTGCTGACCGACGAAGTGGTTGCGCCATTGCTCCACAGGAAAGAATAACCAGCGTCATTGTCGTTCGGGAAACCGTTAATGGCTGCCTGACCATTTGACTGGCCGGATGTTGGCGCCAGTACGTTGGCGTATAAGCCCAGGTCGCCATTGCAACTAATGATGTTGATATTGTCAATGTCAACCCAGAAGTCATTGCTAAGGAATGTGGTCGTTGTGCCTTTAAATCGCAGGATAATGTCTTCGCCAACATAATCCGACGGAAGATCAACCACGACGGTAACCAGATCCACGGTCAGCGGATGATTGGCTGTATTGATGGTATAAATGGTTGTGTAACTGCTGCCGCAGTTTTTCGAAACCAGTACTTCCAGTTTTTCGCCGGGAGCCATGACAACCGGAAGTCCACCGGTGTAGCTACTCATACGATAGTCGAAGCGGATTTTATCGCCGGCCAGCAAAAGACCGTACCGTGGCGACGTCAGGGTAAAGCTGGTTTGACCGCTGTACAGGTTGAAGGCGTAAACGTTGGTGACATTGCCGTGGCCGCTCTGGATATTGCCTCCGGAAGCAATCCATCCGGCAGGCAGGGCTTGTGCCGCTTCAAAGTCTTCCTGAAGCGGTAGCGCCGCCGGTGCGTGATTGAATGAATACTGCATGGTGTCATTGAAATGCAGCGAATCGTTCGGTATGGTTACCCAGCAAAGAATATTCAGCAGTTTGTCGCGGCTGTCAAACGAGGTCGTGAATTGAACGGTGTATGTTTCATCCACATCAAGCGGTGTTGGCGTGGTTACATTTTGAGACACAACGGCTTCGTTATTCACTTTGTAATGTACTACGAATTCATTTTGTTGAACACTGCCGAGATTGACGAAAGTGAATTTGACCTTGTCGCTCGCCGAACCACAAGTAAATGGTTCGCCAGTTGTTTCAATAGACATGGCTGCGGCATCAACCTGTGCCGGTACATAGATGTGAATATCATCAATGGCTACGCCTTCGGAAGTGCTGCTGTTGTCGCTTTTAAAGAAAAACCTGAATTTAACTTCCGACGCGCCGGCAGTATTGGGTAATGTGCTACGGGCTGTCACCCAGCCGCCAGTCGAGCCATCCCAGGCTGACCCTTGAGCAATGTTGTTGCCATTGTACCAGTTCAATCCTGAGTTGAGGTCGCCTATTTTTTCCCATGGGCCGCCATCAGTTGAAACTTCCAGTACCAGGCCATCGTAGCCGTCTTCCGTAAGGGTGTTCAACGAAAACTCAAACACAGGGTCTTCTGTCAGGCCTGAAAAATCAAAACAGGGCGACACCAGGTAGGATGACTCTGCATTACCATATTCGCCTTCCAGTCGCGTAACGAATGCGTTGTTGCCACTTGCTGCACCGTAAATAATCGCCTTTTGAGGCGTACCAAATTCCCATGAACCATCGCCTTCCCAGGCGCCTTCCCAACTTTCAAAATCCTGCATGTAAGGTACCGTCAGGCGATTGACAATGCGAATCTGAAACGTGTCGTTGCTCTGATCTTCGTCGCCATTCATTTCAGTAAATGCCGTAATCAGGTATTCGCCGGGTTCAGTAAAATCGTAAATGACTTCAAAAAACAGGTTTTCAGTGCTGTCTTTACCCAAAACGCCTGTATAAAAACCGTCAACCGGCTGGCTCACGCCGGGGTCGTTGCCATTCACCAGATAGCGGAAAGGAATCAGTGACTGAGGCGCCGAACCGAAGTTGGTCATCTGTACGCGCACCGTGTCGTTAGAACCCAGTTGGCAGCTGCTTTTGGGCGATGTAATCGCCGAAATACCTACATCGTTTGTAAAATAGGTTTTGAATGATACAGGCCCCAGTGTATCGGCGTAGTCGCCATTGCCGCAATTTTGAATCAGATAAGCGTCATACTCGCTTTTCTTTTGCAGGCCGGTGATCGTGATCTTGTTTTGCGTAGCGATTACGCTTGTCCCTACGCCGTGTTCGGGCTTGAAGCCTTTTACGCCATAGATAACCTCCCAGTTGACGGGCGGATTTATGCTGGCGGGGTCGGGTGTCCAGCGCAGGCGGACGCGATTATCCCAAACATTTTCAACAGAAAAATTAAGCGGATTGGAGCAAGTCACACATTCAGCAGTGCCATTATACAACGTGCTGATATTTGGATTTTCAACGGTCCAGATGATGTTTCCGGCGTTGTCGAGCAATACAAAAGATACCTCGTCGTCGTAGTTGCCAGGTGTCCAGCTGATGAACAGAGGCAAACCATTGGTCACGACAAACTGCACCGTGTCCGTTTCGAGCGTATTACTCAGCGTGAAATTGTATATGTTGACGCCATTCGCTACCGTCAGAGATCCGCCATTCCAACCATCGCCGAATGAGTCGAACATTTGGAGTGTGTATTCGCACTGGGCAGACGCCGTGCGCGACCATACAGCTATAATGAGTAAAATGAAAAGGCGTGACAAATTCCGAATCATAGTGGTAAAACGTTGATAAGTGAGAAGGTTGGGCTGGGTGGACAAAGGTAAACGGTCTGATGTTGCTGTTACACAACCTTTCATAAATTCGCCAGTAGCAGATCATTTTTTCTGGGCAAACAGCCATTCGAGCACATTTGGATTGTAGTAAACGGAATACCATATTCCATGTGCCAGCGTCGAAAGTTCTGTGTATTTTACCTGGCTGCCAACCGATTGCAGCGCGTTGACAAATGCTTTTGAACAGCGCGGCGGTACGGTTTCATCCAAAGCGCCGTGAAAAACCCACATCGGTACGTTTTTCACGCGCTCGGCGTAACGCACATCGCCGCCGCCGCAAACAGGCATGGCGGCCGCAAACAGGTCGGGTCTGCGCATGAGCATATCTATTGTCCCGAACCCGCCCATACTCAAGCCTGTGATGTACACCCGCGAAGGGTCAATATCCGGATTTTCACGCATGGTTTTGTCAATCAGATCGAGCAGAAGTTGACCTGTTGTTGTCGGGTTTTCATGAAACAAGTCGGGCCAGTCCGCGCTGGCCGGCCCCCAGCGATCGCCGGGTGGGCATTGCGGAACCAGGAGATAATGCGGATGTTTTTTGCGGAAGTCCTTTTCACAAAAAGCATGAACGCCATTGGTCATTTGCTCTTTGTTGAATGTTCCACGCTCACCTGAACCATGCAGAAAAATCACCAATGGAAATTTTTTCCCGGTTTCATGGGTTGGAACGGCCAGCCTGTACGGCAGGGAATGACCTGTTTTATCCTGAATAATACCACGGGTGAAAAACCCATCCGGGTCAAGTGGAATATTCGGGTTTGGACCTTGCATTGGCCCCGGAAAATCATCCTCGTCCGTTGCTGATTTAACAACAGACTTGTCTATCCAGCCGCCTTTAAATCCGGCGCGTTTCAATCCATTAACGATATAAGGATTGCGTTTCATCAGATCCCATAAAAAGCCGGAGCGATAATTTTCAATCATCAACACGATCGGGCCCTGGTCAATGCCGAGGTAATCCCGATCTACCCAGAACGGGTAGCCAGCCTGTGCATTGGGCGAGCGGCTCAGGTCGGTGAAGGTTTCGTTGTAACCATCGAAGAAACCATACGGCCCGACCGGCCAGCGTTTCCACATGGCTTCGAGGGCAGGCAGGCATACTTCGGGCGCGAAAGGCAGGGAGGCAATGGCAGCAGTTGGTGCGATAGTGCCATCATCATCGAGGTAATCAATGGCCACCCCGCGCGCCGAGTATCCCGGACAGAATATTTTCCGCCCCTGGTGGGTCATTTCGGCGTCCGGGCCGTCGCCAGCGGTTAAGCCCCAGATGTCAGGGCCATAACCGGCAAATTTTCCGGGATTTTCAATACCATATTGACGTTGGGCCAGCACGGCGCGACGGCTGTTTTCAAAATAATCAAAACCGGCGCGTCGGCAATAATCATCCTGAATACCCCTGAAATCAATCCAGCAATGGCTGTATTGATGGCCAAACAAAGGGCCGAAATTAACGTGGTCTTGTCCTTTGAAATTGGCGCGATAATACGTGTCGCACCATCTTTGCCAAAGTCCGCCGGGGACAGGATGCGTAGGCGAACCAAGCGCCATGATGTTCAGGATCATGGCTTCGTTGTAGCCGCTCCATTCGGCGGCCAGAAAACCGTCGAGTTCCTGAAACCAGCCCATGCTCAGGCGGTGATGCTCGTTCATGAACCAGTTAAAATCAACGCGCCGATACAGAAAATCGGCTGTTTCACGAATAGCGCGTTCGGTCGGATTATTGCGGTCAAAATAAGTCATGCACGACAGCACGCCCGCCATCAGGAGACCTGTGTCAATACTCGACAGTTCAACGGTCTTGAAACGACGCGCGTCGGCGGTGTTCAGGAAGTGATAAAACCAGCCCTTGTAGCCGGCAACGCCGGAGGCTTCGGGGCCTTGCGGCAAATTTTTCAGAAATTGCAGGGTGTTTAACACCCGTTCGGCGCATTGGGCACGCGTGATCCAGCCCCTTTCAGCGCCAACGAGGTAGGCCGACAAGCCAAATCCCGTTGCGGCGATACTCGAAAAATTATCCATCGGATAACGATCCGGCACCTGGTAGTTGGATTTGTGGGCTAAATCCCAAAAGAAAAGAAAATGCCTTTTTTGTACTTCATCTAATGAAAAAGGCGGATTTTCAGCCCCGATTTGCTGCTGTGATGTTTGTGCCTGTCCTGTCAACGCAACAAATAGCGTCAAACCAAGACAGCAGAGCAGGGGTGTCCAATTAATATCCTTCATAAGCGACAAGTCAATTGTTCAGGCCAAAAATAGAACAACACGGCGGCATCAACCCCATCCAAAACATAAATCACCCTCATTCAACCCATTCTCCTATCATGTCTGAAAAATTCGTTCAAGTCGCAGCATTCAATTTTCCGACCGACCCGGAAGTCGCTTTGTTTGAAAATATCCTTTATGACAATGACATCCAGTTTCAGGTGCGCGATAGCGGCATCATCGGTCAGGACCCACTGCTCCAATCTGCCATCGGCGGCGTCAAGTTCTTTGTCGTGGAATCCAGGGCCGAAGAGGCCCGCGAACTGTATCTGGAGTTCGCTCATATACACGGCATCAACACTGGCGAAACGGAAAGTGGCAAAGGGATGATTCAGGCATTGATTTTTATCATAGCCCTGATCATTATTGGGTTTTTGATCGTTGCTCTGGGTTGATTTTTCCATTACCTCCTCATTTTGAATGGGTTATGAAAGATCGCGGCAAAGCGTAAAAATTTTTCCACATTGAGTTATTAACAATGTGGAAAAGATTTGATTTTTTATTTAGTATTGAAAATCAAATAGTTATAATAGTTATTAACATTGTGTGGAAAATTTAGGCCCAAACGCTCTTTATTCTTCGTAGATTTGCCTACGCTTTTGCGGAATTCACTTTCGGAAAAGCGTTTTAACCCGCCCGACGACATTTACAATTGATTTTCAGGATTACAATGCCCGCAGACTCAGGTCCGGGCCGCGCTTTTTTTATCCTGGAAAGCGGTTGCTGCAGACACTACAAACCTTAATATTCATAAATTAATGCACATGGTGGCTGAAATGACAACGACGCAGGCTCAAGAACCCATTCTGGCCGAAAACCCGGATCGCTTTGTGATCCTGCCGATCAAGTACCCTCAAGTTTGGGAAATGTACAAAACTGCCGAAGCCTCTTTCTGGACGGCGGAGGAGATTGACCTGGCGCCTGACCTGAATGACTGGGAGAATAAACTCACCAACGACGAGCGGCATTTCATCAAGCACGTGCTGGCCTTCTTTGCGGCCTCGGATGGTATCGTCAATGAAAACCTGGTGTTGAACTTCATGCGTGAAGTGCAAATACCTGAAGCGCGTTGTTTTTACGGATTTCAGGTGGCCATTGAGAACATCCACGCCGAGATGTACTCACTCCTGATTGACACCTATATTAAAGACCCAAGCGAAAAGGATTTCCTGTTCCACGCCCTGCAAAACCTGCCTTGCGTATCCAAGAAAGGCGAATGGGCATTGCGCTGGATCGAACAATCGCCCACTTTCGCGCACCGGCTGATCGCCTTTGCAGCCGTAGAAGGCATCTTTTTCAGCGGCTCGTTCTGCTCGATTTTCTGGTTGAAAAAACGCGGCCTCATGCCCGGACTGACGTTCTCCAACGAACTCATCAGCCGCGATGAAGGCCTGCACTGCGATTTTGCCTGCCTGCTCTATTCCATGATGCAAGGGCAACTCGAGGAGAAAGAGGTGCAAGCCATCATTACAGAAGCCGTCTCATTCGAAAAAGAGTTTGTCACCGACGCCCTGCCGGTTTCGCTCATCGGCATGAATGCCGACATGATGAGCCAATATATCGAGTTTGTAGCCGACCGTCTGTTGATATCGCTGGGTTGCGCCAAAGTGTACAACGCCGTCAATCCGTTCCCGTGGATGGACATGATCTCCATTCAGGGCAAGACCAATTTCTTCGAAAAACGCGTCGGCGATTACCAGAAAGCAGGTGTCAAAGCCTCGCGCGAAGACCAGGCATTTTCTATGGATGCAGATTTTTGATTGATTCGATTAAGTCCGATTGATCCGATTAAATCCGATTGCACACGTTGCGTAAATTTTCTTAGTGTCTCTTCGTGATTCTTAGTGCCTTCGTGGTGAAAACGCAGATTGCGCGGATATTTCTTGATTGACGCGGATTTCCCTCCTTCAGAAAGTGAAAAAATCGGATCAATCGGATTTAATCGAATCAATCGAATCAATCTAACTAACTGAATTTAAAATGATAAAACGCCTGCTTGTCTTGTTTCTGGTCGTGGGCTTTTTAAACGTCCTTTTGGCCCAGAGCAAAAAGGAACTGAAAGCCTCCCTGACGCAAGACCTCATAACATATCGGCAACTGACGGAGGAAGGTAAAATTGCTGAATTGCTCGAGTATATGCCACCGAAGATGTTTGATCTGTACCCGCGCGACTCGTTAGTAAATCTCTTGGTCAGTAGCATGGACAACGAACTCCTGAAAATGGAGATGAAAGGCATGAGCATCGGAAAAATTCCCAAAATCCAGCGCGCTGACACCTGTCACTGGGTATTGATACCTTATGATGCTGAAATGGACATGCAACTGAAAGATTCCACGGCTTCGTTTGTCGGTATATTCATCGGCATGATGAAAGCACAGTTTGGCCGCGAAAACGTGACAGAAACCCGAAAAGGATTGTACCGGGTGGCCATGAAAGACAAAAAGTTAATTGCCTGCCGGACTGTTTCAGATAAACACTGGTATTTCATCGAGGATAAACGAAACGAAAAAGGCGCCGAAGGTCGCCGCCAGCGCGGAATACTGGAAATGGTGCTGCCAGAGGCAGTATTGAAAGCCTTGGGGGATTGATTTGATTTTTAGATTGATTCGATTAAGTCCGATTGATTCGATTGCATGCGTGGGGTAGATTTTCTTAGTGTCTCTACGTGATCCTTAGTGCCTTCGTGGTGAATTAATCGAACCAATCGAACCAATCGAATCAATCGAATCAATCGAATCAATTTTCTGAGTGTCTCTACGTGAACCTTAGTGCCTTCGTGGTGAAAAAATCGAATCAATCGGATTTAATCTAAAAATCGAACCAATCGAATCAATAATATGATGCAAGTAATCAAACGTTCCGGACACCGCGAAGAAGTGTCCTTTGACAAAATCACAGCCCGACTCCGTAAAATGTCCTACGGGCTTGACACGGGTTTTGTCAACATTATTGAGGTGTCTAAAAAGGTCATCATGGGCCTGTACGACGGCGTGACAACCGTCGAACTGGACAACCTCGCGGCCGAAACCGCCGCAACCATGGCGACCATCCACCCGGATTATGCCCTGCTGGCAGCCCGCATCGCTGTCAGTAACCTGCATAAGGAAACAGAAAAATCTTTTTCCAAAGTCATCAACGAACTCTACTATTACGTTGACCCGAAAACTGGCGATCGTGCCGGACTTATCGGCGATGAAACGTGGCAGATCGTTCAAAAACACAAGTCCAAATTAGACTCGGCGATCATCTTCGACCGCGACTTCGAGTTTGACTATTTTGGTTTCAAAACCCTCGAGCGCAGCTACCTCATGCGCATGAATGGCAAGGTCGTTGAACGCCCGCAACACCTGTTCATGCGGGTGGCCGTTGGTATTCACGGCGAAGACATCGAGGCGGCTATCGAAACCTACAACCTCATGTCCGAGCGCTGGTTTATCCACGCTACGCCAACCTTGTTCAACGCCGGCTCACCGAAGCCACAAATGTCGTCTTGCTTCCTGTTGAGCATGACAGAAGACAGCATCGGCGGCATTTTTGAAACCCTGTCGCGCTGTGCCCTGATTTCTCAGTCGGCAGGCGGTATCGGCCTGAGCATTCACAACATCCGCGCCACCGGCTCGTACATCAAGGGTACTGGCGGTACCAGCAACGGCATCATTCCAATGTTGCGCGTGTTTAACGATGCGGCGCGCTACGTGGATCAGGGTGGTGGCAAGCGCAAAGGCGCCTTCGCTGTTTACCTCGAGCCCTGGCATGCTGACATTTTCGATTTCCTGGAATTGAAAAAGAACCACGGCAAGGAAGAACTCCGCGCCCGCGACCTGTTCTATGCCCTCTGGATCAGCGACCTGTTCATGGAGCGCGTAAAAGAAGATGCCGAATGGTCGCTCTTCGACCCGAATGAGGCCACCGGTTTGTTTGATGTGTACGGCGCAAAATTCGAAGCGCTTTATCATCAATATGAAAAAGAAGGCCGCGCCCGCAAAGTGGTTAAGGCCCGCGATCTGTGGACGGCGGTGCTGGAAAG
>JADZBJ010000296.1 GCA_020852155.1 Saprospiraceae bacterium
AATTTTCGCCTTAGTACCCGGCTAAGACTGCAAATTTTGCCTTGATCAAAATCAAATTTTCCCTCGTTCGGCACAAACCCAATTCCCGAACACACTCTTAGAGGCTGTTTTAAAACGGTTTGTAAAAACTTAGTCGTAGAGCATTTCCCGCAGATAACGCAGAAAATCTGCGGGAAATGCGCTTTTAATCTGCGAAATCTGCGGGAAATTTGTCTAACTCGGAATTACCAAGGGGGCTGGTTTCTAAAATTCGGACATAGTTATACAACCAGATCATGTTGAAAAACTCACCGCTAATCAATTACCTCTTACCGCTCAATTCCGCTGAATCTTCCCGCTGGCCATTCCGCTTGGTGTGCTGATGCGATAAAAACCCATAGCGCCAGCTGGAAGTGCTTCGGCTGGAATGAGAATGTTTTGCTGGCCTGAACCCAGGAATTGATTTGACGACCAGACAATTCGCCCAGTCAGGTCAGTGACTTCACAGCGTACTTCTTCGGCTTGTTGCAGGGTCACCAATACGGTACATTCGTTAGAGAATGGATTGGGTGTTGCCTGACCTGCTTTCAAAGTGTTCAAAGGCTCTTTTGTGCCGATGCTGGCGCTGGCAATCAACTGCGTGCTATCCAAACTCCAATATGTTGAATTGGGGTACTTCGACATCAGGAATGGTGGCAAAGTATGGGTATAATGGAAAGATTCCTTTAGCACAATATTGTCGAGTGCCATTATCTCCATCTTGATGATTGGGTGCGTCAGGTTATAGCCGGATATCATATATTCGTAGTTGGCTAACCCGTTGACCCGCAATTCACCCGGATAAGGCGTGCCGAAACTGAATGACAATCCTTGATTAACGAGGTAGTTGCTAGTGGAGATGATTTTCAATTTTGTGGTATCAAAACTCAGTGCAAACTGGATTCCGGTCACAGGTGGCGCCGACTCCAGCGCGAGGTAAGCCGTGGCTGTTTGTCCGGCGCTGAGATTCAAGTCAGAAATCAACATGCTGGTCATTCCAGTTGTTGGCGGGCCGGTATAAGCATTGTCAAAACTGTAGTCGCCGTTCACATCGCCTTTGCGGTAGGCATTCAGGAATAGCGTATCGTTGTTGAACATACTCAATTCGCTGATGTCGAAATAAAATTCATCCGAACTTGGATCCCACGGATTAAAGTTCGAAACGTTCTCATTCACAGCCCCCCAGTTCATATCCTGATTGCTGACGCCAAAAATCATTGCTTTAGATACCAGTACCATGTCGAAAGTAGAGATCCCTGCCGACTGATTTACGTCGCCGGAAAGAACGGCTGACGCTGTTGGTAAAGGCTGGATGCCCAGAATATGCCCCCTGATGTCACTCAGATCTACCACGTTGATGCCATTAAGTGTACTATCCTGTTTTGTTGCCGAAAAAATCAGTTTGGTACCCGCCGGATAAGCCAACGGGTCAATGCTGTAATCTATACAACTGGCGCCATTGGGCGGTACAATATTGACCATACTGGGCGGCAGGCCGGGTAGTTGGTACAAAACGCGGAAGGTGAGGTTTTCCACAGGATGATGCGTTTTCCAGTGCCGGGCGCATACTTTGAAGTTGATGTTTTGGGCAAAGCCCGCGCCCGCCGAAATGGCGAACAGGAAGGCAAGTAGATACCACTTTTTCATAGTCGTAAATTAAATTAAAGGTTGAAAATCAATGTTTTAACAGTTTTCCGATTCCAATGATTGCCGTTTTGCTCCAGGCTTGAATACTATACCATCCAGCCGGCAATTGTTGAACAGAGAACGTATTGTCTTGAATCGGATAGCGCACAAAACGCCTTCCGATAACATCCGTCAGGAGTAAAAATTCGATAGAAGTTTCGCCGCCGTTCACCATGACTTCATCAAAAGCCGGTTGTGGCCAAATGCGTAGTTCCGGCAAAGTTTGCGGCTGAATGACGCCTGCAAACAGCGGTTGTCCAATGCGATGAAGTGTCGTCTGGCTGTATTGTATGGTGTCAAACTGTATGGTAACCGCTGCCCGATTCAGGATGATGGTTCCATCGGGTAAATCTGGCTGTTGACTGATCCTGAAACGAATCCAGCCACGCGCCGAGTCAGGTAACGCAGCGTTGTGAATGCGAATGCTTAATACGCCCTGATCGCTCAGGCTCATTTCGTAAGGAAGCGAACACATCATTTCTCGTATACTGTTGATATTCAAGCGTTCATGATCCAGCGTATCGAGGATGACGATGGTTTGTGCGGTATCGCCTGTCAGGTTTTGGAAATGAATGGCGTATTCAATGTCGGTATTTTTTTCAATTAAATGTTCGTTGGTGCGGCCTTCCGGGTAGCCGATTTTTTCAGGTTCATGGAATGGAAAACGCACTTCACGGCATTCTTTTTCCCGAAATATTCCACCATCATACAGGCTGAAATCATTGACAAGTCCCGTCGAAAACAAAGGAATATCCGAACATCCTTCCACGGCGTCGGCAGTGATGGCATCGCCCAGCCAAAGGGGAAGTCCATTTGGCTGACGGTCTTCTATGCGCCAGGTAGCGCCATTACGCGGTATGACAAACGTCGTATCGCTCAGGGCGTCCAGTTGAAAATTCCCGGCGCGGCACATGATATTGTCTTCAATGATGATAAAACCCAGGGTTTCGGTCATGGCTGCGCTGCGCGTGTTTTCCACGGTGAAACGAACAGAATCGCCATCGCAACGCCCGGTCGCACGAATGAGTGGCTGGTTCCAGGGGGTCAGGCATTCGTCAGGTGTTTCAATTTCGGCAGATATACAAAGCGTTCGAGTGGAGAGGGCTGGATCGCACAAAGGCCGAATAAAGGCTTGAAATTCAATGCTTTGCAGCGGATTAATATCGCCGATGTCTACGGAAAAACGGTTATTACCGAGCGTTTGTACGGGTAATGTAGCGCTTTCAAACATCAACAAACTGTCGAGCGTGATCATCAGTCGCACATCTTCAGCCACTACTGTACCGGGGTTGTCGCAACGAATGCTAACGGTATTTTCAATGCATGGTTGCCAGTAATCCAGGCCGATTCCGACGCGCGGCAGGCTGCAATCGGTCGTGCTATGTATCGGAAAATCCTGTTTTTTAGTTTCAAAGGTGGTATCGAAGGTGATGTTAGCCGTTGGTATGCAATCGGAAGCCCAGGTTTCAAAGGGCATAACGGGCTGTGCTGTGCATTGTGGCGCGTCTGTTTCGAGGCTGTAATTTCCCAGTGCGTCTGTTGATGTCACCAGTAAACGCCCATCGGGCAAGGAAACGTTTACCAACCAGTTACTCAATGATGGCTCATTGGCGTCAGCAATACAGTTATCGTTGATGTCCCAAAACAGCCGCCCTTCCAGCCGATTGGAGGCGATGCTGCCATCGTTGCTGCAGCGCAAGGTGTAACTGTAATATTTGCCGTTTTTCAGGTAGTTACCACCCAGCATCCATACGCCTTGTGGCATAGTTGTCATGGCCCAGGTGGCGTGTTGCAAGGAGGGCGCGGCCAGTAAGCGCTGCCATATTTTTACGCCAGCGGCATTAATTCGACCGACCCAAATTTGATTAAATAACTGATTTTGAACAGAATAGGTTGTTCCACAGGCCAGAAATCCACCATCGTCAACCGGCTGAAGGTCGGTCAGAAAGAAATTCCCCGGAACTAAAATATTCATGCGTTGAAAAACCTGCCCGGTATTGGCATTTAAGCGATACACAGAATCGCGGTGCATCAGCAGGAGATCACTACCCTGGACTTTGGTGCGTGCGATGTCGGTGCTGTTATAGGCGGTGTAATGCGGAAGCGTGTCGCGCCATACAATATTGCCTCCGGGATCAATGCGCATCGCTTGCACTTCCGGCACGGAAATCGGAAGTCCTGATCGCAGCAACGTAACAATTCTACTATCATCTGGCAACAGGGAGAGTCCGCTAACCGTCAGTCCCGCAGTAGAAGGAAAGGCAGTTGTTCCCAATTCAAAGCCGTCCTGATCGGTACGCAGCAGCCGGAGTTGGCTGGCGCTTTGGAGGGCCAGGACAAATTCGCCGTTGGACTGTTCGCTCAATCCGCCGACTTCGTCGGTAACGCCAAAATTGAAGGTGCGTTCCCAGATAATATCGCCGTTCAGGCGCACTTTCATCAGGATTGCGTCGGAGTTATTGGGTTGCTGAGACCGACTGCCTGCTACAATAGCATGACCGTCGCGGGTAATCAACATGGCCTGACCAATGGTACTCCCCGGCACATTCATAACCTTCTGCCACTGAACACGCCCGGTTGCATCTAATTTGGTCAGTGTCAATTGCCTGACTAACGAAGTGGTGCGAGTGTGCAGCAACAAACTGCCCTGATCCGGTGTGACACAAATGGCGGCGGGGCCACTCAGGTCTTCCTGAACCAACCATGTCTGAGCGCCAAGTTGCATTAGCGCCAGCCATTGAATAAGTAGATATGGGATTAAACTTTTCATGCGATGACACAAAGGTATGTGGCACACCTGCCGGTACTTCATTTTTGCCCTGGAACATTTCTGTATTTTTGTCGGATAAATTCAGGAAAAATATTGCCACCTTTGAGCATGATTAACAGCAAACTTTTCAAAGTCATTCAAGCGCTGAACCCCGGTGAACTTCGGCGTTTCAAGCGGTGGCTGAATGCGGGTATTCATAACTCAAATCCTTATTTATCAGTATTTTATCAATATTTTGAACAAAAAAAAGAGTGGACAGCCCGCAGTTTGAAAAAAGAAAAAGCCTGGGCTTATGTATTTCCAGAGCGACCATTTCAAGACCTTGAAATGCGTCGTTTAATGTCGGATTTATTTGTGCAATTAGAAGCGTTTTTGTCATCCGAAACTCAGTCGTCAAATGCCATTAACAAGCGATTGTCCCTGGCAGCGGTGTATCGCGAGCGCCATTTGACCGATTTGTCTGAGCAGCAACTGCGCATGGCCGACGATGAATTATCCGAACAACCCTTGCGGGATGCCGATTATTACCTGTCGTCATATCGTTTGCAGGAAGGGCGATTTTTACAGGAAGAGGGTAGGGCAGTGCCTTTAAATTTACAGGAAATGAGTCACCTGCTCAGCACATTTTTTGCCGCTGAAATGCTCCGAAATGCCTGTGTGGCAGCCAGCCATAGTTCGGTGTTCAAGGCAGAATATGACATCCCTTATCTGGATGCAATCCTGAACGACTGTGAGGCGGATAAATACCAACATGCGCCGGTGGTGCTGTTGTACTTTCACGCCTATCGTTGTTTGCGTGCCGATGATGAAACGCCGCATTTCGAGGCGCTTCGGGGGCTTTTGCCGGAGGCGCACGCCTGGCTGCGACCTGTTGAACTGCGCACGGCATTGTTGTTTGCGGTCAATTATGGCATTCGGCGATTGAATACCGGACACGCGACTTATCTGAGGGCCGTATTTGATTTGTATCAGTTGGGTTTGCAGCAAGGCATTTTTATCGAAAATGGCGTTTTTAGCCGTTTTACCTTCAAAAATGTCGTCAATGCCGCGCTCCGGCTCAACGAACCGGAATGGACCGCGCAATTCATCGCTGACTATGCGCCCCTGTTGCCTGCGCCGCACCGCAAGGCTTACGAACACTATTGCACGGCGCGCCTTTGTTACTTGCGGCGCGACCTGGAACGCGCGCAGGAACTACTGCAAGACCTGGAATTTGATGATATTTTTCTGGAACTCGATACGCGCGTGACTTTGCTCAGGATATATTTCGAGCAAAAGGAATGGCGACTACTGGAGGCATTTTTGACGACTTTCGAGCAGTTTGTCCGCCGCAAAAAGACGCTGGTGTATCACCGGCAGAATTATCTGAACGTGGTGCATTTTACGCAAAAATTGTTGCATCACCACAGCGGTAAAAGACCGCTTAGCGCACAAGATATTGAACTATTGAAGGAAAATATTTCAGCGGCAAAACCACTGGCTGCCAAGGACTGGCTGCTGGCTCAATTGTAGATTTCAAAATTCAAATAAAATGAAATATACAATTTGAAATTTGAAATTTGAAATTTGAAATTTGAAATTTGAAATTTGAAAAATTTCTAAAGCTAATCACTTACCACTAATCACTCACCGCTATCAAAGTGATCCCAACAGGGGTCGAACCTGTAACCGCCTGCTTAGAAGGCAGGTGCTCTATCCATTGAGCTATGGGACCTGTTATTTTGGTTGGTCAAAACCTGCGCTTTGACTTTTGCGACGCAAAGGTAAAATCTTCGGCGTAGTTTTGCCAGTATAATTGTAAAACGATGCAGACACCCCCGCAAGTTTCCAATGTTCAGATTGAAGAAGGTTGGAAGTCCGTATTGGCCGACGAGTTTTCGCAGCCGTATTTTCAAGCCATCAAAGCATTTTTGGTGCAGGAAAAATCGGCCGGAAAAGTCATTTACCCGCCCGGATCATTGATTTTCAATGCATTTAACCAAACGCCATTTGACCAAACCAAAGTTGTGGTGCTGGGCCAGGATCCATACCACAATCCCGGCGAAGCCATGGGACTGTCTTTTTCCGTGCCGCGCGGGGTGCGGGTTCCGCCTTCTTTGGCCAATATTTACAAGGAAATCAGGCGCGACATG
>JADZBJ010000297.1 GCA_020852155.1 Saprospiraceae bacterium
ATATCTCGTGAATTTGATCGCCGACAGGTACTGCCCATTCATTGCTGCTGCCCGGTACGTCGGTGGTTTGTCCCCAAACGGCCGCATGAGGAAAAATGCTGCGACAAGCCGAGCCGCTACCGAGGCGTGCCAGGTAGGATGCCTTGCGGTCAAATTCGTCTGATTCAGACAACGTGCCAAACAGGCGATCTTCCAATGAGCAAAGGCACAATGCAAGGGCCGACATGCCCGATGCCGAAGACGCAATTCCGGCAGAATGCGGAAAGGAATTGCCGGTCTGTACGCGCAGTTTTAATTGCCTCAAAAACGGAAACACCGGGAGCAGCCTTTCCAGATAAGCCAGGGTTTTGGCTTTAAATGCCTCGTTTTCTTCCTGATGGAACAAAAACTCCAGATCAATCTGTGGACTATCCGGGCCGTCATTCCATTCATAATCCAGCATGGTATCCGTGATCGAAGCCGACAGGGTCAGGCTTAGCGACGGATTACGCGGCATTTGTTCGCCGTATTTGCCCCAGTATTTAACTATGGCAATATTACTGGGCGAACGCCAGGTAATTTGTCCGGGTTCAGGTGGATTGGATGAATCGAGAATGAGGCGAGGGTTGTTATACATGTTGAGCGTTGAAGTGTTGAAGGGGTTGAAAAAGTTGTTGAAGTTGTTGAAAATGGTTGAAGTTGTTGAATGTTGTTGAAGTAGTCATCCTTTATGCATACAAGCAACCTTTTCAACAACTCCAACCTTGAGAGAGTTCATAAAGCGGCATCAGGCATTTTCCCAATCCAGAAAATCCTAAAATCCAGAAAATCCTGGTCTTACTTGCGCGTTTGCACCTTTTTAATCACCCAGTCGCCGATTTCGCGACCATTTTTTAATCCGGCGAGGTTGCCCTGACGGTAGTGAATACCGCCGTAAAGACGGCTCATACCGACCTGATCGGCTGCTTCACGGAAAGAATTGAACGTACGCGCCGGAATGCCAAATTCCGTTTCAGTAGAGTCTGTAAACGAGAAATTGTCGCCGTACAAATGCGTCAGTACCGTCGCTGCGGCTGATGAAATTGTACTGTGTCCGCTGGTGTGCTCCGGGAATGGCGGCGTCTGAATCAAAGGCATCCATTCAGGGTCAATGTATTGATTGATGTAGGATTCCGGGCGAATCAGGTTGGTCTTGTACTTGGCATCCCAGCATGCGATAAAACCATCAGCCAACGCACAAGCGACGCGCACATAGGTTTCTGTACTGAGCATGATGTCCGCATTGGCTTTGCGCGATGCATGCGCTGCAATGTTCATCCAGTGGCCGCCGGGGCTGATTTTCTTTTTGCCAAAAGCCATGTGACCGCTGACTTCCATCGCAAACGGGTTGTCGTCCCAGTACCAGGCTGTGGCTTCGTTCTCAGCATTTTTGGCTTTGCCAATTTCATAAACTTCCATAGCCTGTTTGTAAAAATCGCTGTTTTTGTCCGTACTGAAGGCTACCGGAGGTTCGGCTGGAAACTGGCTGGCAGAGTCGAGCGTCCAAGGGCGGATTTCAGGCCAGTGCGGTTCGAGCGCGTCGGCGTACATGGGTGGGGTAGGGCGCCAGCGCGAACCAACTTTTGTGTCAATGGTGAATTTGGGCATAGAGCGCGTTTGCGCGTAGTTGTCTTTTTTCGACCACGCCAAAATATGCTTCGCCACGGCTTCGCCATAAGCCATAGAGCGGTCATAGACGTCGGGTGGCATATTCATTTGCTTGAAATCGTCGAAAATTTTCTCCTTCAGGTCTTCCACATCGCCTTCAGAGAAGACAAGCGTTTTGCCGACAAAAAGCAGGGCGTTGGCGCTGGCCAACGGGTAGCAATATTCCTTGCCTGCTTCCGGTTGCGGCCCGGGTGTGAGGCCGTTCAATTGTCCGGCCAGTGAGCGATATTCCGGGAAACCTGGCACCAGTGCTTCGTAGGCTGCAACACTGGAATACGTATAAATTCGGCTGGAGAGAGGTGGCGCGAAGATATCGTGTCGAATAATGTCTGTCAGCCGTCGGATTCCGGCATGTACAAATTCTGCATTATTGGCTTTTTGCTGGTAGTCTTTGCTGTATTTGTCACAACCCGTGGTTGATAATATCAGCAGGAGAAAGAAAAAAGTAAGAGTATGTTTCATAAACATTGAATTACATAAGAAATTGGGCATAAGGAGATGGCCGAAGGTGGGGGCATTTTCTTAAAAAACGGCCATCTGAATATCACCCGATTATCATTACAGACAGCGCAACAGCGCCTGCAAAACATCCACCTGCTGCACTTCGTAGTCTTCATAACCAGTCATCCAGGATACGCGTATTCTGTCGAGTTCACTCTTTCGGAAAACCTTCAGGGCATCGTCTTCAAGCGTATAAACGGCCTGATAGGTGACTGTTTGGGCTTCCGCATCGGGGCTTCCTTCGCTGGTCTGCAAGTTGTGAATAATCATACTGCTGCCATTCATAAAATAGAGCGTAACCGGCGCGTTTTTTTCAATTTTTCCAAACGATTTACGCGCGTTGGGATCCCTGACCACCAATTTAAGCATCAGGATATATTAGGAGCCGTTCGCCAGCAAGGCTACTTGCCCGACGATATGCGGTTTGCCCTGTAAAAAGTTACGCAAGGCCGGATTGCTGTTGCGAAAAAGTTCGGCAAAGGCAGTTTGTCGGATGTTGTTTCCAGTGAATTCATCGCGGGCATCCTGCGTTAGTTGGCAGGGCATAGGCGGCGGATTCAGCATCGGATCCTGAGCCGGATTGTAGGTGGCAAATACGGTTGGAGGGATGACCTGCGGTTTGGCAGGCGCGGGTAAACTGTCAGTCTGACTGCGACCGTGTTGGGCAAATGTCGCTATGCAGCAAAAAACAAGGAGGTAAGGGTGCAACAAAATCCTCCAAAAACGGTCGTTCATAAGCAAATTTTCCATTATCGCCGTTTAACATTCGCGCAGAAATGGCGTTTGAATAATTTCGCGGCAAAAGTAGCATAAGTACCAAGGCATTCGCATCTTTTCAATCAAAAACTCATCCGTATGAAGTTGCTCTACACCTTTTGCATTTCCTCCATCCTCATTCAGCTAACGGCTTGCCAATCGGGCGAGCAACGCACAGACAACCAAAACATGGATTTTAAACAAATTCCGGTTACCTACCCGGCCACGCGTAAGGACACGACGGTCAGCGACACGTATTTCGGCCAAAAAATCAATGATCCCTATCGCTGGCTGGAAGATGACCAAAGCGCTGAAACCAAAGAATGGGTAACGCGCCAGAACATCGTCACGAATGGCTACCTCAGTCAGATACCTTTTCGTGAGCAGGTGAAAAGCCGCATGGAAAAAGTCATTAACTACGAACGCTTCGGCGCGCCTTTTAAAGAAGGTGGTAAATACTATTATTTCAAAAATGACGGCCTCCAGAACCAGAGCGTTCTCTACGTCCAGCAAAACCTGAACGACCAGTCAGAAACAGTGCTTGACCCCAACCAGTTCAGCGCCGACGGAACGACCTCGCTGGGCGAATTGAATTTTTCAAAAGACGGTCGCTACCTGGCATATACCATGAGCAAAGGCGGCTCCGACTGGCGTACCATTGTGGTTAAAGACCTGCAAACCGGACAGATGTTGAACGATCGCCTCGAATGGGCCAAATTCACCGCGCTGGCATGGCATGGCAACGGTTTTTACTACACGCGCTACCCGACACCTAAAAAGGGTGACGAACTGAAAGGCGCTAACCAATTCGGGGCTGTTTATTTCCACGAACTCGGCACTGACCAAAGCGCAGATAAATTAGTGTACAGCGACAAAGCGCATCCTGATCGTTCGTTCGGCGCTTCTACCACGGAAGATGAGCGTTTTATGATCGTTTCCGGTTTTGAAACCACCAGCGGAAACGTCCTGTATTTCAAAGATTTGAGCAAACCTAAAAGCGAATTCACGCCCATTTCCACGACATTTGAAAATGACTTTTCAGTGGTGGATAACATCGGCTCAAAACTGCTTGTGCTGACGAACCAGCAAGCGCCCAACCAGCGCTTGATCCTGATTGACTCAGA
>JADZBJ010000298.1 GCA_020852155.1 Saprospiraceae bacterium
CGTATCAGCCGACCATCCGGTGGTGCTGTACCATGCCAGCGGTCATGGTTTGATGGCCAACCAGAAAGCCATGCAGTTAGCGGGTGTGAGCCGTGAAACGCCCGATCCGCCGGGTGGTCGCGTTGTCCGTGACGCGCATGGATTGCCCATCGGCGTTTTTGAGGAAAATGCCATGGAACTCATCGAAAAACCATTTTCTGCCTGGAAAAATCAACGCCCTGAATCGGAAAAAGTCGCTGATTTTGATAAAACCACGGCTGCCGCCATTCAGGAATGCCTGCGCCGGGGCATTACGTCATTTCAGGATGCAGGCAGCGATTTTTGGGAGTTGGCGCAGTACCGCCGACTGGCTGAATCCGGCCAGTTGAGCCTTCGCCTGTGGGCCATGATCTCACAGCCCAAACCTGAAGACCTGGGCCGACTGGCTGATTATCCGCAAATCGGTCTGGGTAACGGACATTTTACCTCGCGCGCAGTCAAGGCTTATTTTGATGGCGCATTGGGTTCTTACGGCGCCTGGTTGTTGTCGGAATACACCGATAAACCCGGATTTTTTGGTCAAAACACGACTTCCACTGAAAGCATCAAGTCGGTAGCCGAAGCGTGTCGCGATCGGGGTTTGCAGTTGTGCGTGCATGCCATTGGCGACCGCGCCAACCGCGAAATATTGAATATTTACGAAGCGGCAATGTCGTCAGGCGCAACCCATCGCTGGCGAATTGAACACGCACAACATATTGACCCACAGGATATTCCGCGATTTTCGAAATTAGGCGTTACAGCCTCCATGCAGGCTATTCACTGCACCTCGGATGCGCCTTTTGTGCCCAAACGCTTAGGCTACGAACGCGCACGGACGGGCGCTTATGCCTGGCGCAGCCTCCTGGATTCCGGGGCGCACTTAGCCAACGGCACCGATGCTCCGGTGGAGGATGTCAACCCTTTGCCTTGCCTTTATGCCAGCATCACCCGACAATCACCGACGGGCGACGCGAACAGCCCTGCGTTTTTCCCGGAGCAATGTATGACGCGTCAGGAAGCCCTGCTGTCATATACGCGCTGGAATGCCTGGGCAGCCTTTGAAGAAAAGGAAAAAGGCGCATTAGAAACCGGCAAATGGGCCGACCTCATCGTGCTGGATACCGACCTGTTGCGCTGTGCCCCGACGGATGTGCTCAAAGCCAAAGTTTTGAAGACTATGGTGGGCGGGAAATGGGTGTATGAGGTGAAATAAAACGCTTCGGTTTTTTCACTGTTCAATTTTCAGGTTAAACTTGCCTTCGGTTAAATGCACCTCGGTTGGATAGTACGGGTTTGGCCCCGTTGCCTCCCGGTCTTTCAAATGCGCTTCAAAACGCCCCTCTATAGTCTGCTGGACGGAATCGTATTTTAGGACTTCGATGTAACTGCTTGCGTAGGTGGTGTCAATTCTATCTGCTCCTAATAATTGGTCTCCACCTATAAACCAAATCATTGACACCTTAGGCGTTCCATTATAAACATTAGCCGAGGAATCACAATAACAATTAAACTTAAATCTACCACGCTCTGGTAGCAAATCTGTAACTACAAAATACTCAGAAATTGTATTATTAGGAAACCCTCGATACCCAATTAGCCTAATTGTTTTTTTCCCGTTTACTGACCCTAAAAATTCGGCTTTAACCTGCCCGGCCCAAGATGTGTTATTCATCAAAAAACTTGATTTTCCCAATTCAATAATTGGTGGGTCTGTCAAAATTGGTGGCTCAGTAACTGGCGGCTCGTTTGTAACTGGTTCTTCTTTTGTGCAGGAAAAAAGCAAGCAAACAGTCAGAAAACAGAAAAAATAAAGATGTTTCATGTTGAAATAGTATGGCCCCGTACTTTCATACAGGGCCATATAAATTGTTTACTGTTCAATTTTCAGGTTAAACTTGCCTTCAGTCAAATGTACCTCGGTTGGATAGTACGGGTTTGGCCCCGTTGCCTCTCGGTCTTTCAAATGCGCTTCAAAACGCCCCTCTATAGTCTGCTGGACGGAATCGTATTTGAGGACTTCTATGTAACTGCCTGTGTAGGTGGTGTCAATGTGAGCAGTACCAATTAACTGATCGCTGTCAACCACCCAACCCATCAAAATTTCTGGTTTGCCATCTTTTATAAATGGATCAATATCACAAAAACAACCAAACGTATATTTATTGTTATTGGATAGTAAGTCAATAATACTGATACTCTCGGCAAAAGAAGCATTAATATTAATGCTGCCGTATAATCTAATGACAATATCACCGTAAGAAGTTTTGCCAAAGGTTTTTGCTTTTAGCTGTCCTGCCCACTCCTTTCCATTCATCAAAAACGAAGATTTTCCCAATTCAATAATTGGTGGGTCTGGTATAATAGGCGGTTCAATAACATCCGATTCCTCTTTTTTGCAAGATGTTGTAAAAAAAAGGAAAAGCATCGAAAAATAAAACATGTATTTCATAGCGGCTTCAAGGTTTGATGATGAACATATTGATGGTCTGGGCATGACCATCCGGTTGAACTATGCGCAGCAATAAAAGACCCGTAGGCCATTTTTCATCCACTGGAATGCTCAACACACTGCCGCCATCATAAGATTCCAGTATGCGCCCGTGCACATCTATCCAGGTGTATTGATTACAAGCCTGCGTTAGTTGAAGAACGGTGCCTGCTGCAACAGGATTGGGATATGCTGTCAAAGGCTGTTTGATAGTAGCATTGTCGCGATCATCACCCGGTTCGGACAAGGTGCAACAAACCGGATCCAGTTTCACCCTGAAAATTCTGTTAATAGTAATGCCATCCGATGATGTAATAACACACTTGACCCAATAATATGGGCAATCTTTATGTGACGGGATGGTTAGCGTCGTTCCAGTGCCCATTAATTCGGCATTGCTGTTGTCATAGGCAAAATAACCGGAAGAATTCCAGTACCAGGTTACTGAATATGGCCCAACGCCAGGGATACCGGTTGTAGGCGGGGTTATATTGGCCGAAAAAGTAACCGGGGTTTTTAAATCACATGGCTGTGATGTGGCACCCGGGAACGCGGCCAACTCCTGGGTTGGAAAATAATTGGCTACTGTACACGCTGTACCCCGAATTTGTCGGGCATTGTTGGCCACAGGGTCTTCCGCTCTTCCGGTTAAAAAATTACCTACAGTAACATCAGGGTTAGAATAATGAAGCACCCAGGTTGCTGTGGCATCATAAAGATTACCTTGCTCGTCCTCAATGATAAAAGGTAGAGTTGGTAGCCCATTTGTAACTAACGTTCTTCTAATATCTGCTGTACCTATTAGCTCTCCATCAAAAGGAGGTGTGTAATATATTTTCTGCATCCCGTGGGCGCAAATAGGAGTATCATCATCTCCTCCGTCCCATGGCCAATTATGCCGACAACCCAAAATATGTCCAAATTCATGAGGAAAGTTACCTAAACCATAGAAAGCTGTTGCCGCAATTATTCCAAAACCATTTGACAACACTAATTGATCTTGAGATTCAGGCAAACTTGCAAACCCGAACAACCCACTTCCGAACGGCCCGGTGTAAAAATCTTTAGTGAGGAGAAAAACCACATCAGCATTATGCAAGTTCCTTTCACTATTAGACCACAATTTCAAAGCTTCGATATCTATGAACGGATCTCCATTGAATGTAAACCCACCTTTCTCAATCACTTTCACTCTTACCGTTTTGTTCAGTATATTGCTATTGTAAAAAGCCATATTGATCTGGTTTTCACCGTTTTGCCCGAATTCATTTAGTGTAATACTGAAGTTTTGTTCCACATACGCTTTGGCATCGGGCGTGGCAATGACCAGAATGGAAATAATTGCAGGACAATTAGAATCTTCTGCCAGAAAACCATTGCAAGTTGGCGGGTCTGGCTCAACAGTGATATTCGGTGGTGGCGTCATTTCTGGCGGAATACCACAACTGCCGGCCTGAGCCACCCTGTGTACCAAAAACTGGCGGTTATTGTTAATCGGAGAGATGTCATAAACACCGTCAGATTTCATAACGAAACCAAACGTCCGGCCATTTCGATAATTGAAACACACATGCCCCATCTCATTGAGTAACACACCAGACCATACAAAACCGTGTTCTGCATCATCTGTAATTTGAGTTGCTTCAGCAATCAACGTGTCTGGGTTGCCGGGCATCAGGAACTTCAATATTCCATTTTCTGCAAGGGATCGGACATCACCCGTCGAAATGATTGAAACCGAATAACTGACCGACGGATTATTGAGTAAATTATAACGGCTCATTTCTTCTGGGGAGAGTTGTGCTTGAGCCAATGTGTAAGGAGAGAAAAGAGCACTTTGCGCAAAACTTGATTCAAGTGCTGCAAAATGACTAATCAGCAAAATTATTGCCCCCCCCCTGTTTAAAAACAGGTTAAAAATTTTGAAAATCATAAAAAAATGAAATTAAATAAAGTGAAAGAAAATTTGTAGTTTACACTATCGTACAGACAAAGAAAAGATAAAAAATGGTAACCCAAAAAATTAAATGTATAAATTCTGCAAAAAGTAATTTGAAAGTGCTGATTCATTGTGTAAATGAGCGATTGCTGATGGCATTTTTTACTTTTATCGCTACTGTTTACCCCATTTTTAAAAATACAAGTCAAACCGAACTATTTTCTCAGCAAACCCGTTGTTGCCAATTCTTCAGTAGCATACCCGTTTCCCATTTATGCTTTTACGAATTTACAACATCTGGGCGGTGGCCTATACCGGCATCCCGTCGCGCATCTGGTTTTTGGCGCTCATCAATTTGATTAACCGCTGCGGCGGCATGGTCATTACGTTCATTTCATTGTACCTGACCCAAAAACTGGGGTTCAGCGTTGCAGAGACGGGCTATGTCATGGGCTGTTACGGCGTCGGTGCGATGGCGGGCACTTATCTCGGCGGTCGCTTGTGCGACAGGTTGGGTTATTACTGGGTACAGGTCTGGAGTTTAGTGCTCAACGGATTTATCTTGTTGGGGCTGTTGTGGGTGCACGACTTCTGGGCCATGTGTGCGTCTGTGCTGCTGATGAGTGTAGCCTCGGAAGTGTTTCGTCCGGCCAATTCGGTGGCCATTGCGCAAAACTGCGAACCGGAAAACCGCACCCGTTCCATTTCATTGTACCGCATGTCGGCCAATATTGGCTGGGCCATTGCGCCCACGCTTGGCGGATTGATGGTCGGTTTTGGCTGGCATTGGCTGTTCTGGATTGACGGGCTGACCTGTATTGCAGCAGCCCTGATGTTGCGCTTTCGGATGGCTCCACCAGCGCGGTTGCATACTTCTACCCAAGATATTACTGCGGCGTTAGCGACCTCCGGCGAACCATCTGCGGCAGAGGTGTCTATCAGTCCGTGGCGCGACGCCAACTTCCTCTGGTTTGTGGCGCTCACTTTTCTGAGTGCAGTGGTATTTATGCAACTGATATGGACAATTCCATTGCATTTCAAGACGAGTTACGGCTGGTCGGAGCAATTCATCGGTATGATGATCGCCTTGAATGGCTTGCTGGTTTTCATCATTGAAATGCCGCTAATCTATCGCATTGAAGGCAAAGCCGACCTGATGACGTTCATTCGTCGTGGACTGATATGCTACATTCTGGCGTATGTATCCTTGTTGCTGCCATTTCCGGTGCTGGCTGCGGCGCTGTTGTACATGCTGATGATTTCTATTGGTGAAATATTCGTCATGCCGTTCAGTTCCAATTTCGTGCTGGGCCGGGCCAGTGTGTCGCGGCAAGGAGAATACATGGCCATCTACATCATGGCTTATTCCATTGCCAATATTGTATCGCCGCTGTTGGGTACGCAAATTGTCACCCATTACGGCTACCATACCCTGTGGGGATGCATGACGATATTGGCAACGATTTCGTTGTCGGGGACTTTTTTCATTGCACGGCGTATTCAATCAGAGCGAACGCTACAAGTCGTTACTGATTGACCACTGCCGGTTGAAGTCCTGTAAGGTCTTTGTATAAAGTGAAAAAAGGCGCATCCTGGGCCGTTTTTCCGGGGTCAAAAGCGACGCGTTTCAGGCCGGATTTCCCGTCGGGAATTTCTACGAAATGGTACATATTACCCGGCTTGTAGGTTTCCGCAGTGGACAGATCCAGTTGGGTCAGTCTTTCATAGAAGGCTTTGGCTTTTTTAGCCTTAGCCTTTTTTTGTTCTACCCACGCGCCGTTTGTACCTTCTTTTCGGAATAATTGTCCGTTTTCCAGCAGTAACCAGGCGGTTTCTGCGCCAGTGATGCCGCCGCCTTTGCCCCAGCGAATTTGTGGCTGTGGCAGGTTATCCGTTTTGTAACGAGTGGATTTGCAGGTGAAAAACAGGCCGCAGACAGCGGTCAAAAGCAGGAGGGTAATTTTTTGCATATAACGGAATAGTTGGAGGGCAAATATAGATCAGGATTTACTGGATTTAGGGATTTGCAGGATTTGTACCCTGATTTATGTGATTTTAAAGATATGCGAGGAGTTGTCATCAGTGTGGGCCGCAGCCCCATCGGGGCGCAACGTCGGTAAAAGCGAGCGGCGGCGCCCGTAGGTCAGCCACCGCTCAGTATAGTGACACCCGCTCACGTGGGCGGGTGGAACGACGGCGGAGCGCCTCAAAGGACGCTGCACCGTTTTCTGATATCCATTGAAAGTGTAAAGGTCTGGCTTTTACATGGCCAAAGCATAATTCGTGCCCTGAGAGGTTGTTTAAATTTCCCTGCCGGACTCAAAAATGCATCTTTTGCCGCCAGCCTTCCCTTGTTTTTCAGGCTGAAACCCACGCTTCACCCCGAAAAACAAGGATCGGCTATCGCCAAAATCTGCTCTTTTTTAGTCCGGCAGGGAAATTTAAACAACCTCTAATCGCAACAATGTTTTGTTAAGCCTTGTTTTTTAGCCCAATATAAGCGTACTTTTGCGTCCGCTTTCGCGGATTTATCCAAAGGAAGTTTGGTTTTGCTTTTAAAAGTAAAGCGCATCCCAAACAAACCACTTTATTTTTCACGAATTCATCGTTTTTTCAACATGACGACTGCTACGGAAACTCGCCCGGCATACAAAGTCAAAGACATTGCCCTCGCTGAATGGGGTCGCAAGGAAATTCAACTGGCCGAGGCTGAAATGCCCGGATTGATGGCGCTCCGTGAGGAGTTTGGCGCATCAAAACCGCTTAAAGGCGCACGCATTGCTGGCTGCCTGCACATGACCATCCAAACGGCTGTGCTGATTGAAACACTGGTCGAACTCGGCGCTGAAGTGACCTGGTCGTCGTGCAACATTTTCTCCACTCAAGATCATGCCGCTGCCGCTATTGCCGCTGCAGGTATTCCGGTTTATGCCTGGAAAGGTATGAATGCTGAAGAGTTTGACTGGTGCATCGAGCAAACCCTGTTTGCGTTCAAAGATGGCCAGCCACTCAATATGATCCTCGACGACGGTGGCGACCTGACCAATATGGTGCTGGATCAGTATCCAGAGATGGTACAGGGCATCGGCGGCATTTCAGAAGAAACCACCACAGGCGTACACCGCTTGTACGAGCGCGTAGCTAAGGGCACATTGCCGCTTCCTGCTATCAACATCAACGACTCGGTTACCAAGTCGAAATTTGATAATAAATACGGTTGCAAAGAATCCTTAGTTGACGCGATTCGCCGTGCAACAGACATCATGATCGCCGGTAAAGTGGCCGTCGTGGCTGGTTATGGCGACGTTGGTAAAGGCTCGGCAGCGTCGCTGCGTGGCGCTGGCGCTCGTGTGATCGTCACTGAAATTGACCCGATCTGTGCTTTGCAGGCTGCTATGGACGGTTTTGAAGTGCGTAAAATGGAAAATGCCATTCCGCGCGCCAACATCGTTGTAACGGCTACCGGCAACGTGGATATCGTCACTGCACGCCATTTTGAAATGATGAACGACAAAACCATCGTTTGCAACATCGGCCACTTCGATAATGAAATTGACATGGCATGGTTGAACAAAACGCATGGCCAGAACAAGATCAACATCAAGCCGCAGGTTGACCTCTACAAAGTCAACGGCAAAGACATTATCGTACTGGCAGAAGGTCGTCTGGTGAACCTCGGTTGCGCTACCGGTCACCCTTCTTTCGTCATGTCAAACTCGTTCACCAATCAGGTATTGGCCCAACTCGAACTGTGGCAAAACGGCAAATCGTATGAAAACAAAGTGTACATGCTGCCTAAACACCTCGACGAGAAAGTTGCCCGCTTGCACCTGGCCAAAATTGGCGTCGAACTCGAAGAACTCGAACAACACCAGGCAGAATATATCGGCGTAGAAAAAGTCGGCCCATTCAAACCTGAGTATTACAGGTATTGAGTTGTGTGAAATGGTTGAAGGTTGAAGTGGTTGAAAGTTGAAGTTGTTGAAAAGTTGAAGGTTGAAATGCATTACGCTTTTTGTGATTCAACCTTCAACCACTTCAACTTTTCAACCTTCAACCATTTTCAACTATAAACAAAAACTAAGCGAGCCATTCCGGGTAACCGGGATGGCTCGCTTAGTTTGTTTCCATGAATCACTTTTCCGGATTAACGATCCGGGAAAGGAGGGCTGGGGCAATCCTGTCTAAAGGGAGTGTGGCACTTTTATGTGAACAAAGGATGTGTCATGTTGAGCGTAGCGAAACATCTGCATCCCACGAAGGTCAAATCGCGCCTTCCTCCGGGCCAGTTCCCTCGCTACGCTCGGGATAACACATCCTTTAGTCACTTAAAATGTGACATTAACTGTTTAAAAATCATCTTCGCTGTCATCATCACCAGCCACCTTCAGGCTTGCGCCTGCCGGCTTGGCCGCAGAGGAACCGGAGGTAATGCGCTCCTTGATTTTTTGCTCCAGTTCGAGGGCAATTTCAGGATTGTCGCGCATGAACTGTTTGGCAGCGTCGCGTCCCTGAGCAATTTTAGCGCCGTTGTAG
>JADZBJ010000299.1 GCA_020852155.1 Saprospiraceae bacterium
GAATCCGAGGAATGCAGCGCCGGAAGCGCCGTTCGTCAGGATGATGTATGGGCGACCTGTTGCAGAAGCAGATGCCGGTGTGAAGGTGAATGAGTGGATGCCGGAGCCGAAAGCAGCGCCGTTACCGCTGGCTGCCACCTGAGCATCTGACCAGCAACCGTTAGGCGTACCCATGTAACCATCGTTACGAGCGTCGCCGTTCGTTTTGTATTCGTATTTGCCACCTGTGGTGAAAATGAACTCGTCGTTGGTCATGCAAGACCAGTCGTCGGCACCGCTTGCGCTGCCATTGAGACCTGCCGCAGGTACAACATACCATTCACTGCTACCGAGGCTTGGGCCAACAAATACCGAGGTGGCTGCATTACGCACTTTCCAGGCGCCGCCTACCAAATCAGATTCCACCATGCTGCCTGAAGTCAGGGTGAATTCTTTGGCAGAAGTGGCTACACCATTTGCGTTAGTGGCAGTCAGTACTACGTTGTAGATGCCCGCACCAGCATAAGTATGTGAAGGGCTGGTTTCTGTAGATGTGGTGCCGTCACCAAAATTCCAGGAATAGGAATCGGCGCCGGTAGAAGTATTGGTGAATGTAACAGTCAGGTTATTGATATCACCTGTAAAGCCGGCAACCGGTTTTGGACCAGGAATAGCAGGCTCTTGAGATGGATCATCATAGTGAACCAGTGTGATTCTCCAGTATGCGTCAGGGTTGCCGCTGGTGTTATTTCCAAACTTGTATTTGGCCTCCAGAATCATGGTATCTACAGCGCCATCAGACAATTTGATGAGGTCGTACTTTACCGAGTTTTGTGGCACTTTAACCTCTACATCAGTACCGATTTTAGGCAGGCCGATGAATGCGCCCAGGCCAATTACTTCCAATTTCGGGCTAGTACCACCTGTAATTGCAAAAGTGTGCGTTCCATCGCCGAAAGCAGACAGGTCAAGACCGTTGGGGCCAGTCATATTTCCGGCAGTGCTTTCACGGCATGAATTGGCAGGATCAAAAACGCCACCTTCAGCCCAGAAGTCGCCGTTGGTTTTGTACTGCATTTTTTTGCCGTCGCGCGAGAAAGTCCATTCGTCGTTCATGATGCATGGACGCTTGGCAATTTCGTCATTGTCACGGCCTTGTGCCCACCATACCTGTGAACGGTCAATCGGTCCAACTTCCAAAGGCCAGCGGCCTGGGCTTACGACACGCAGTAAGCGCCATGTTTTGGACACATCGCCAACGAGTTTGAAAAACTCTGCGTCAGGGTCTTGTACAACTACGGTTTGAGTAGATACGTCTGTGCCTTCATCGCCGGTAGCCGTCAATTTTACGGTGTACGTTCCGGCACCTGCGTAAGTGTGGGTTGGGCTGACTTCTGAAGAAGTAGAGCTGTCGCCAAAATCCCAGCTTACGGAATTGTAATTCTGAGAAGTATTCGAGAATACAATCTTTTTGAAGTCGGCAGCGTCGGCAGCAAAAGAAAAGCCTGCGATGACTTCCGCTTTGTCCTTTTTACAGGAAGTGATGGCCGTTGCCAGAAAGAGCAGGGCAAGCATGCCATAGTACGTGAAAAAATTCTTCATACTTTGTTAATTGATTATTGTGCTCGGATTGAGCTGGTTTAGAATCAGGAGCCGTGTTGAAAGGCTCAATCATGCAGAAATTGCACTGTGCAAATGTTGAAACTTACCAACTGAAAAGCCTGAAAATCACTACTGCATTACTACTGCAATTAGGTTATGTCGGTACTTCACTACTACTTTTACCCGTGCGTTTTCATCATTTGAATATTTTTGGCGAATAAAATTTTATGCGCAAGAACATATCGAGGGCATTTTTTTTGTTGGCGGTATTGCTGTGTGGGGTGTCAAATATTGGATTTGGCCAAAGTGTTAATCTGGGCGACCCCCCTGTGGTGAACTTCACCAAAAAAATCTACAAGGCCGGCACTCAAGTCTGGGATGTGGCGCAGGACGAGCGCGGCGTCATGTGGTTTGGCAATAATGACGGATTGCTCGAACACGACGGAAATCACTGGCGCTTGCACCGAATCGCCAACCGAACAATCGTACGTTCTATCGGCATTGGCGAAAACGGACTGATTTATGCGGGTGGGCAAGGCGAGTTTGGCTACTTCATGCCCGACCCCAAGGGCATACTGCAATACCATTCACTTTCCCCGCTGGCCCCGGAAACAGAACGACACTTCGGCGACGTGTGGAACATCGCCGTCCGGCCGGAAGGTGTGTTTTTCAGAACCGATCATCAACTTTTCAGGTACAGTCAGGGCAAGGTACAGGCGCTGTTTCCGGGAGGGAGCGACTTGCGCTTTATGGGCGAATGGGCCGGTAAATTGATTATTCAGGATGGCAGCACCCGTATTTTCGTTTTCGAAAATGACCAATTGAAGCCCCTGCAATCTCCTTCCACATTTGGCTTTGGCACCATTTCAGCCATTTTACCTTATGCTCAGGATACCACGCTGGTCACCACGATCAAAAACGGCATTTACTTTTTTGATGGCGTTTCCTTTCAACCCTGGCGCACGCAAAACGATGACTTTTTGAAATCGAACATCATTTTTTGCGCTGACATGCTGAGTGATGGAACCATCGCGCTGGGTACTTCACTCAATGGCTTTATTACCATTGACCGCCAGCGGAGGATTTACCACCATTTAAACAGAAAAAGCGGGCTTCAAAACAATACCATCCTCAGCCTGATGGCGACCCATCAGGGCGGCGTGTGGCTGGGCCTTGATAATGGCATCAGTTATATTGATGTGCTATCGCCGCTAACGGCCATTTTTCCGGACGGAGAATTGCAAGGGACAGGTTACACCGCGCAGGTTTTTAACGATAAAATCTATTTCGGCACGAATACGGGGCTGTATGCTACCAACTGGATGAACTATTACCCGCCCGACCAACGATATAATTTCACCAAAATCAGGCAAACGGAAGGTCAGGTCTGGAGCCTGAATATTCTGGATAATTCATTGCTGGTCGGTCATCATGAAGGGGCTTTTGAAATAAATGGCCTGAATGCCCGACAGTTGACACACATCAATGGCATCTGGAAATTTATCAAAATAGCGCCCGACAAAGCCATTGCCGGATATTATAACGGGCTGTTGCTGTTCAATAAAACGGCTTCCGGCTGGGCTTTTGAATCCACCATCAGCGGATTCAACGAAAGCAGCCGCCTGCTGGCTACCGACGACCAAAACAACCTGTGGATGGGGCACCCTTACCGGGGCATTTACAAGATCAAAGTTCAACCCGAAAACAGCACAGCACAGTCTTCTTTCTACGACATGGCAAAAGGATTGCCTTCCACGCTGGACAATCACTTGTTTCAGATGGGCAGCGGCATCATTGTCACCGGGGAAAAAGGTATTTTCAATTACGCCGACGATCAGGATAAATTCGTCCCGGATAATCAGTTTGAACAATATTTCGACGCCAATACGCAGATCAAATACCTGAACCAGGACAAGTTTGGACACATCTGGTATTCAACCATGTCGGAAGTCGGTTTGCTCACCATCCAGGAAAATACGCTCGGCAAGAAGGTGATACGTCAGCCCATACCTGAATTGTCCGACAAACTCACGGGTGGTTTTCCGTTTGTGCTGCCGATTGATGACCGGAATGTTTTTATCGCCACGCATCAGGGTTTTTTGCACTTCAATCCTTCGAGTTATTTTTCACGTAGCAAACAACTACTGCGTTTGGTGGTGCATGAAATTCGCCTCAACAACAACAAAGACAGTTTGCTGTATGGCGGCAACCTGACGCCGGGAGAAATCACTTTAAATGCCGACCAAAACTCCGTTTACTGCTCGTTTTCAGCGCCGGACTATCCCGGAAACGAGTTCATCGCCTACAGTTATATGCTCGAAGGAGCGGATAAAAAATGGTCGGACTGGAACACCCGACCTGACCTGACTTTCAGCCACCTGAATCCAGGCAACTATACGCTACACCTGAAAGCCAAAAATCAACACGGCGTAGAAAGCAGTACGGTCAGCATACCATTGACCATCCTGCCGCCCTGGTATGCCAGTCCGCTGGCTTATGCGATTTATATTACCCTGTTTGCGGCCCTGATGCTGGGCTTGTTATATCGTCAGCAGCGACAATTCAAAGAGGAAAAGCAAGGGCTGGTTCAATTACATCAGCAACAGGCCCAGTATTCGCAGGAGGAAATCAATCGCTTGGAAAATGAAAAACTTGAAGCCGAAGTGCGACATAAAAATGAAGACCTTGCTTCGGCCACCATGCACATTGTTCAGAAAAACGAAATTCTGAATTCCATTCGGGATGAATTGAAAAAACTGAAACACTACACCTCGCCGGATTCGAAATTCAACAAAGACATTTCACACATCATCAAACTGATTGACCAGGACGCCCGAACAGACGCCGACTGGGAACAGTTTTCCGGCCACTTCGATCAGGTACACAGCGATTTTCTTAAACGCATCGGCGACCAATATGGCCACTTGAGTCAGAATGATTACAAACTTTGCGCCTACCTCCGACTAAACCTGACCAGAAAGGAAATTTCCACACTGATGGGCATATCGCTTCGCGGCGTCGAATCGGGCCGCTACCGACTGCGCAAACGCCTCGGACTGGATCAGGATGTGAATTTGACAGAGTTTTTGATGCGGTTTTAATTCATCCTAAAGCGCAGAGCGCTGCATACTTTCACTCGATACAATCGAGTCAATCGAACCAATCCCTCAATATCCAAACTCCATAAAATCAAACCCTTGTAAGGCATTGCCTTCAAAGTCAAACAAAGCGCAATTTTCCCACGACGAACCTTTTCCCCAGGAGTCGTTCAGGGTGGATGTAATCCAGGCGGGTTCCCAGTAAATCACCCCGCAACCGCCGCCATTGACGACAGCCTGAGTCAGGGCCAGCAGGTAGTTGCGTTGCCCTTGCGCGGTGACCGGGAAGCCGGCAAACGGCGTATCGCCGGAAACGATATTGGAGTAACTATCCGCATTGTTTTTGGTCCAGGGGCAGGCTGTTTCTACGACCATTACCCTTTTCCCGTAGATAGAAATGATCTGCCGCGTAATGCTTTCCACTTCCTTGAGGGAATAACCTTCCGACCATTTTTCATAATGCGAGAGTCCGAGTATATCAAAATCCGTCACACCCGCTTGGGTAATGCCTTCGATAAACGGCAGCGCATTAATGTATTGAGCAACATGCAGCACAATGCGCGGATGTTGGCCGGTTGATGATGAAAAATCACGGATTGCCTGAATGCCGCGTTGAATCAGCGCAGCAAATGCCGTATAGTTGCCGTTTTCAATTTTGCCAATCGGGTGCATGATTCCCGTGTTGTTTTCGTTGCCAACCTGAATCATTTCCGGCGAAAGTCCGCGCTGATGCAGGTGCTGTAACACCGAGGTGGTGTAGCGATACACCGAGTCGCCGAGTGTTTGCGCATCAAGCCCGACCCAGGCTGCCGGAGTCATCTGGTGCGCGGGGTCGGCCCAAATATCGGAGTAGTGAATGTCTAATAAAACAGCCAGTCCCGCTTGTTTGGCCCTTTCTATACAGCGCGTCGCGTCGTTCAGATCACTGTAAACATCCTTGTTTTGCAGGTTAAATTGCCAGGATGGCGTGTGCCACAGCCTGACGCGTACGATATTGCCGCCGTGCGCTTTTAAAATCTGAAACGGATCAGCCGCCGTGCCTTTGTCATAAAATTTCCCGCCTTGTTGTTCAACAACGTTGACATAAGACAAATCTCCACCCAGGGCCAGCGTGTCCCAGTGATACCGTTTCGGTGTAAGCGAGTCATTCACGGAGGGTTCATTTCGGGTGCTACAGGCAGTCGCCGTAGCGCAAATAAGCAGGAGAAAAAACCACTTTAAATTCATACTGGCAACATCAATTTTGGTCGTACATTGGCATAACAATTTTGGAATAAACCAGTTACTTATTGATCGACAACGCAAAGTGATTTTGAGCGACTAGTATGCGTAAATCTTTGAAAATTCTCAAAATTACTTCCATTCGGGTAGAAAAATCAATCCAGCAATTCTTGTAAATTCTGATCCATGATTCATTCCTTCTTGAAATACCAAAAAAATCCGTCCAATATATGGCGTTATTGGCTGATGGTGTTCAGCCCTGTATGGATAACCGTGCACGCTCAACAGCCCTTCACCTGTGAGGATCAGTTTTTCCTGACACTGAGCACGCACCCGCCGTCATTGAATGAGGTGCTGATTAACCCGCAAACACTGGCGACAACGTTTGTCAGCATCAACAACAACCTGAGTTTGAATGTCAACGCCGCAGGTTTTCGTTCGACAGACAATTTTATTTATTGCATCGAACCAGACCAGCGTTTGTTGGTGCGCCTGGATGCCAATGGTTCGGCGCAAGTGTTGGCCAATCTGCCCCTGAACCCTTCACATGCCTACTTTGCCGGCGACATTACGCCCGACGGCCGCTACCTGATTCTGATTGGAACGGCGGTGTTGAATACCGGCCAAATCCTGGCCGCTGATTTGGTCAGGGTTGATCTGGAAGACCCGAATTACAGCGTAACCATCAAACCCATCGGCACGCCTGCGGTCATCTTTGATATTGCTTTCCACCCGGTGACTGATGTTTTGTACGGTTATGATTCTTCCAACCGGCGTTTGGTGCAGATCAACCCGAATACAGGGCAAATTTCTTACCCTTATCCGCCATCTGGCGGGCCTTATGCTACGGGCAGTTTGTTTTTTGATGCGTACGGCAACCTGTTTGCCTATGGCAGTCCGACCATGATGGGCGAACAAAACAGTTTTTATGAACTGGATACCGGATCGGGCGCTGCCAGATTAGTCACAACCGGCGATGTAGCAGAAGCGTCTGATGGATGTTCCTGTCCTTATACCATCGAATTGAGTAAAAGTGTTTCACCCAGGTCGTCGCTGGCTTGCAGTGAGGTGGATTACACGTTTAAAATTGTCAATACCACCGACCGAACACAAATGGACATTGTGTTGCAAGACCAGTTGCCCCCCGGTTTTTCGTATGTTTCTGTTGTGTCAAACCCTTTGGGCGGCACAGTAGCCAGCCTGCCCGGCGATGCTGTTTTTCGACTGGAAAACATTGACCTGCCTGAAGGTATATTCGAGGTCGTGGTTCGGGTAAATACAGGTAATGTACCGGCTGGAACATATAGAAACCAGGCGGTTCTGTCCAATTTGCCCGTTGCGTTGGGTAATGACCGTCATTCAGACGACCCGATTACACTGATTCTCGACGACAGCACTTCATTGCAAATCGTCGCTCAACCCTTTGATACGGTTTTCAAGGAATTAGCCCTTTGCGAGGGTGTAACCAACCTCAGCCTGGATGGTCAGAGCCTGGCCAATCTGATTCCTGGTCAGGTCAATTACTTATGGCAAAATGGCGCGACAACCTCCAGCATTGCCATCACGCAGCCGGGCATGTATGAACTCAAACTGTTGGCCGGATGCGATACTGCCTGGGTGTTTTACGATGTGGAATACTCGGCGATCAGTGCTGATATTACCACTCAAGATCAAACCATTGCCTTGGGTGACAGCCTGTTTTTGACCACCATTTACGAAAATACAAACGACCCGATCACTTTCAACTGGCGCGATGAGCAGGGGAATTCCCTGGCTTGTCCGACCTGTCCGGACACCTGGGCACGGCCGTTCAATGATATTGTGTATTTGCTGGAGGCTAAAAATGCGTTGGGCTGTACAGCCTACGATTCAGTGCGCATTTCACTGGAAAAAACTCGAAAACTGTATTTTCCGAATGTTTTCAAACCAGGTACGCCCAATTATGAAAATGCCTGGTTTTATGGTTCCGGCGATCAATATGCCAACCTGACCGTATTCTCCATTTACTCGCGGTGGGGGGAATTGCTCTATGAAGCCCGCAACATTAGCCTGAATGATGTACGCGCCGGATGGGATGGTACTACGCGTGGCCGCGATGCCTTGCCTGGCGTTTATGTCTGGATGGCCAAAGTAAAATGGTTAGACGGCCTCGAACAGGTGTTCGCCGGTGATGTCACCCTGATTCGATAGTTAGAGAGGCAACAGCATGGAAATTGCCAAAAAAGATTAACCGCTAATGACGCAAAAAACGCAAAATTTTGAAAATCAATAATTTAGCGTTTTTTGCGTCATTAGCGGTTAATCATAAAAAAGCCTTGCTCGCGAGCAGGGTGGGGGACTATGTATTACGAATTTCGAAGATTCACAATCTACCAACTTCCGGCCGACCAGATCAGACCAGCCATTGCTTTGCGGTATTCACCTTCCAGTTTGATGTACTTGATTTGGGCATCAAGCCAGCGTTGTTCGCGGGTGTTGACCAGAAAAACCGAACTTTCACCATTCCTGAAGCGCTCCATTTCAAAATCCAGCAGTTGACGGTAATTGTTGGTCATATCCCGATACAGGGCTGTCTGCGTGGCGAGCGTTTTCGCATCATTGGCATATTGCCGAAGTTTTGCCTCGATTTCCTGTTTTTTTTGCGTCAGCAAGAGTTCGTATTGAATCTGCTTGAGCCGGTTGGCCTCTACATCGCCACGGGCTTTTCTGTTGAGCAACGGATAACTGAAATGAATGCCGATTTTGGCGTCTCGCGCCAATATGCCAGGGGTCTTGTCTGTAACCGGTGTAGCATAAAACTGCCAGCCTGAACCCAACAGGTAATATTCCAGATCGAGTTCGGGTTTCAGTTTTTCCCTTTTTAAACGCCTGTCCACGTCCAACTGCCTCAGCATCATGTTGTACAAACCCGCTTGTGGGTGGGCCGCTACCGTGGATTGAAGATTGGTCATCAGGCTGTCTGCCAGTCCACTGGCCGGCGAGAGTGATTGTTGAAGATTTTCGGCAGTCTCAGTGGTCGTGTCGACGGGCAGGTTATTGGTTGTCCAGCGAAAGTTGCCGAGTTCCTGACTGGCCATTTGCCTGGCATTGGCAGCAAAATTCAGGTCCAGCGTACGGTTTTGCCATTGAATGAAACTTTCCATAGTATCCATCGCCGAGCGTTCGCCTTGCCGGAAACTTTCACGAATAGCCGCATGTCTTTGCCGGGCCTGTTCAAGGGCTTCCTGATGCACGCGATACTGGTTGTCGGCCACTGCCCATGACCAGTAGGCTTTGGCGGCGTCAAGCACCAGATTGGACAGCGCCAACTGGCGGCGCATGTTGCCTTCGAGCAGGCCAATGCGCGCTTGTGCGAGGTCGGCCCGCCGCTGATCCATGAGCAAACCTTGTCCCAGCGACCATCTGATACCCAATGACGCCTGACCTTGGTCGGGTAACGTGTTTTCAGGATCGAGAAAATCGCCGGATGCCAGTTGGTAACCTGATTTTAATTCAAGCCCCAGCCAAATGGGCCATTTCACGCCGGTTTCGGTGTGCTGGAAATAGGTTTTGTTGTTGAATTTTTTTTGCGTGTAATCCGCATAAGTTTTGGGGTCAAATCCACCTTTGGCGCGCAACAGCGCGTCCTCGGCAAAAGAGGCAGTCAGGTTGGCCTCCTGCAGCAAGGGGTGAAAACGACGGACAGTTGTGCGGAAATCCTGCC
>JADZBJ010000300.1 GCA_020852155.1 Saprospiraceae bacterium
CAAATTTTGCCTTGATCAAAATCAAATTTCCCCTCGTTCGGCACAAACCCAATTCCCGAACACACTCTAAGTGTGTCAGGTACTTATAACACAGTCAGGCATTTCTTGTTTTTAAAAGCAAAATTCCCGTTGGGCATGGTCGTGATAACCAAATAACCAAATCCCCAAATAACCAGCCACTCACTCATTCACACATTCACTTCCGCACCCTGCAAATCATCTGATAATCATCCATGACATAATCCTTTCCGATGGGTGTGACGATGCAAAATTCGATGACGAATCCGATTTTGAAGTAGAAATTAATGCTCTTGTAATTTTTGATGTTCACACGAAGCCGCAAGGTACTTAGGTCGGGGTATTGTGCCAGCAACAAGGCAAATGCCGTTGTTCCAAGGCCCTTGCTGTGTTGGTTGGTATCTATGTAAAATTTGTTTAAAAAATACTCGCCCTCCGCCTGTCGGGTCAGGGCCATATAGCCGATGTCGGCGCCGGTGTCGTTGCTGATCAGCCAGAAGTCTTGCCCTTGCGCCATTTGTTGTTTCAGGGCGTCTTCGTTATAAAACTGATCGAGCATGTAGCGAATTTGCTCGTGGCTGATGATGGCAGGGTAGTGTGCCCACCAAATTGTTTCTGCCAGACTGGAAATTTGGTTACAATCGTCGGTGGCGGCTCTTCGAATTTGCATTTGAATTGTTACTCGTTTTATTTTTTTGATTGAAAACTCGAAAATAGAATATTGTGGTTATACATTTGCTGCAGCCGGAATTTTCTTTCATTTCACTCATTGCAACAAAACGAAATAACTGTTTGATTATGAAGAATATGCTATTTTCATCTTTAGGCACTCTGGTGCTGGGTTTTCTTGTCAACAAGTTTTTGCCTGCCGGTTCGGCCACATGGGCTGTGCCGTTAATCAGTGCCGTGGCTGGTATTTTCCTGAAGCAGTCACCTGCCAATGCGGCTACTTCGGGCGCTCTGGGTGGCGGCTTGCTCGGCGCCGTTGATTCCGCTATGGGCGGTACCGGATTGGGTTCTATTCTGGCCGGCGTTTTGGGCGAAAGCTCCAGCGGCTTGTTGGGTTCACTACTGGGTGGCGGTGTTCTCGGCGGTGCAGGCGGTGGTATTGGCGGATTCCTGCAAACCATGATGAACAAATCGTCAGCGCAAGGATAGGCGATATTTTCCGTACATTGAATCCTCCGTCGGTTTCCGGTCCCGACGGAGGATTTTTTTTGTACTTTTTGGCATGAGTTTCCTGAAATACCTGTCAAACTTGATCTATGGAATAGACAAAACTGTCAATCCGTCAGGTGAATTACGCATGGCATAACGATTGAGGAATGCCTCTGCAAAAATGAATGTTCAGGAAGTTTTCTTTTTTTCGAAAGCGCTCCTGTTTCTGAAACTCAACGATCAAAAAATACATAGATAATGGGCAAAATTATTGGCATTGACCTCGGAACTACCAACTCTTGTGTATCCGTTATGGTTGGCAACGAACCCGTCGTGATCGCCAACGATGAAGGCGCACGCACGACACCTTCTGTCATCGGTTTTTTGGATAATGGCGAACGTAAAGTTGGCGCTGCTGCCAAGCGTCAGGCCATTACCAACCCCAAACGTACCGTTTTTTCCATCAAACGCTTCATGGGCATGCGCCATTCGGAATCCAGCAGGGAAATCGAACGCGTACCCTACAAAGTCGTTAAAGGCGATAATGACACGGTTCGCGTGGACATTGACAGCCGGCTCTATACGCCACAGGAAATCAGCGCTATGACGCTGCAAAAAATGAAAAAAGTCGCTGAAGATTACCTCGGCGAACCTGTAACCGAAGCAGTAATTACGGTACCAGCCTACTTCAACGACTCTCAGCGTCAGGCTACCAAAGAAGCCGGCGCAATCGCAGGGCTTGACGTGAAGCGTATTGTCAACGAACCTACAGCCGCTGCACTGGCTTACGGCCTCGACAAGCGCGATAAAGACATGAAAATCGCTGTGTACGACCTTGGTGGCGGTACTTTCGATATTTCCATCCTCGAATTGGGCGGTGGCGTATTTGAAGTAAAATCTACCAACGGCGACACGCACCTCGGCGGCGACGACTTTGACCAGGCCATCATCGAGTGGCTGGCTGACGAATTCAAACGCCAGGAAAATATGGACTTGCGCAAAGACCCGATGGCGCTTCAACGCCTGAAAGAGGCGGCTGAAAAAGCCAAAATCGAACTGTCTGCCAGCGCTGAAACAGAAATTAACCTGCCTTATATCACGGCTATTGACGGCGTGCCCAAGCACTTAGTCATGAAACTGACTCGCGCAAAATTCGAGCAGATGACCGATGATCTGGTACAGCGTACGCTCGCGCCTTGCCGCGATGCCTTGAAAGATGCAGGTCTGCGTGCCAATGAAATTGATGAGGTAATTCTCGTCGGTGGTTCGACCCGTATCCCGCGCATTCAGGAAGAAGTTGAAAAATTCTTTGGCAAAAAGCCTAACCGTACGGTTAACCCCGACGAAGTGGTGGCCATCGGCGCAGCAGTACAAGGCGCTATCCTGTCTGGTAACGCCGGTGTGAAAGACATGGTGTTGCTCGACGTTACGCCACTTTCACTGGGTATCGAAACAATGGGCGGTATCTACGACGTCATCATCGAATCCAATACCACGGTGCCGACGAAAAAATCGAAGGTGTACTCCACAGCCAGCGACAATCAGCCACAGGTTGAAATTCACATCCTGCAAGGCGAACGCCCGATGGCTCGTGACAACCGCTCGGTCGGTCGTTTCATCCTCGATGGTATTCCACCAGCGCCACGCGGTATTCCGCAAATCGAAGTGACATTCGACATTGACGCCAACGGTATCATCTCGGTTTCGGCCCTGGATAAAGGCACCAACAAACAGCAAAACATCCGCATCGAAGCGGGTACAGGCCTGTCAAAAGACGATATCGAACGCATGAAAGCCGAAGCGCAAGCCAATGCTGAAAGCGACCGTCTTACTCGCGAGCGCGCCGAAAAACTCAATCAGGCGGATTCGCTGGTGTTCCAGACAGAGCGTCAGTTGCGCGAATACGGCGATAAAGTGCCAGCGCACCACAAAGAGAAGATCGAGGCAGAACTCGAAAAACTCCGCGAGGCTAACAAAACGCAGGATATCACGCAAATTGATGCGGCTACTGAATCGCTCACACAAGCCTGGAGCGCAGCCAGCCAGGACATTTACGCTGCTCAGCAAGCCGCTAACGGCGGCGCAGCCGAAAATCCTTACGGCGGTGCTACCGGCGGCCCGACAGGCGGCACCGGCGAAGCGCAAGACGTAGAATTTGAAGAAGTGAAAAATTAAAACCGTACCCCGGCGCTATACTAACAGCGCAGTTTACGGATAAAACAAAACCCCGGCGAGACATCAGTTTCGTCGGGGTTTTTAGTTTTTAGTCTGGATTTAAGTTGTAGAAAATCTGCGTTATCTGCGCTTTTAATCTGCGATATCTGCGAGAAATTTGTCTTACTCGAAATCCGTAATGGGAGATGAGTTTTTAGAAAGGACTCAATGCTCGTAGGGGGATTTTGCAGTATAACCTTCACGAATCATGTCGGCCAGGGTGTCCATATTGACGTCGGAGAGTTTTTTGATATACAGGCAGGAGTTGCCGGTTTTATGTTTTCCGAGGCGTTCCAGCCAGGGCGCGAGGTGCTCCAGTCCGACCATAAAATACAGGGTCAGGTTTTGCTTTCGGGGTGAGAATCCG
>JADZBJ010000301.1 GCA_020852155.1 Saprospiraceae bacterium
GTTTTTGGAAATGTTAACAGCAGCAGCAATTATTTGCCGGCGGTTTTCGTCAGCGTCGCATAAATCTGCGCGGCCGCTTGATCCCAACTGAATTTTTCCCGCTGTATGCGTCCTTTTTCAATCAACTGGCTGCGGAGAGCAACGTCGCTATGCAGAAGATTCAGCCCTTCCGCAATGGCTGATACATCCAGCGGATTAACCAGCAAGGCCGCATCGCCTGCGATTTCAGGCAAACACGACGCATTGGCTGCCAACACTGGCACATCGCAGTGCATGGATTCCAGCATGGGCAGACCAAATCCTTCGCTCAAAGACAAATAGGCAAAGGCTTGTGCGCTGGCAGTGAGCGCCGGCAAAACGGCTTCCGGCACGTACCCTAAAAACCGGATGGCGTGTTTATTGCGCGCATTTTCATAGGCTTCAGTGACTTCGCCGGTTTTCCAGGCAAAGCGACCGGCCAGTAACAAGCGAACATCAGCGCCGGTACGGTCAACAAACTGATCGAAACCCTGAATCAATCGAGGGATGTTTTTGCGCGGGTGAATAGCGCCGGTGTACAGAAAATAAGGCTTACCGTCGGCATATTGCGCCATGATGGCCGATTTTTCCAGATCGCTGATGGGTTTGAAATTCTCCCGACAGCCGTTGTAGGCAACCGTGACGCGATCCCCGGCGATGCCGCAGGTTTGGACAATATCCTGTGCTACAAAATTGGAAATCGTAACAATATGATCGGCGCGGCGGATAAACTTAGGCCATTGCCTTAAAAAGTAATGGCGATGTTTTAAGGGTATTTGTTCTGGAAAATGCAACGGAACCAAGTCGTGCACCGTCATCACCGTTGGCGTTTTTGCGCTCAGGCTAAGGTATGAATCCGGCGAAAAAAACACATCCGGGCGCTCTTTTTTCAAACACCTGGCTACCGACCATTCAAACCACCAATGCCATAAAATCGGGTGTCGCGCCGGTGGGAACAACACCACCGGGCGCACATTTTCCGCATAGATGAATTCATCGGAAAACGGACGGTCAAACAAAAACAGAAATTCATCTTCAGGATGCGCCAATACCATGCGGCGCACGATTTCATGGGTGTACCAGCCCAACCCTTCCAACCTGCCCGGCAATAAAAAGCGGGTATTGACAGCAATTTTCATTGACTTAAATACCAAAGTGGTTTTGAGCAACTCACGCCTGTAAATTCATGAAAATCAATTCGATCCGGCGACAACATCATCTTCATCCTTGACCATCATCGAAGCCAGTGAAGCCAGCAGGAAAAAGAACCCGGCCATGACAATGGCGTAAATCGCATTGTTTCCAAAAGCATATTTCACAATCGGGCGATTGATTATACCGCTGACAATTTGCGGAATCGTGATGAAAAAATTGAAAATACCCATGTAAACGCCCATTTTATGGGCAGGAAGCGAACCCGCCAACATCGCGTAAGGCATGGCCAGAATACTGGCCCAGGCAATGCCCACACCCACCATCGAAAGAATCAGGAAATTTGGCGAAGTTGCAAAATACATGGAAATCAGTCCGATACCACCCAGGAAAAGCGACATGGCGTGCGTCTTTTTCCGTCCGATTTTTGCGGCAATGGTGGGCAATAACAAGGCATACAGCGCCGAAACGCCATTATAGACGCCGAAAATAATGCCTGTCCAGTTGCCAGCGTCGCTATACGCCTGAGAAGTGGTGTCGTCAATGGCGCAACCATACACGTGGTGCGCAATAGCCGGTGTGGTAAACACCCACATGGAGAACAGGCCAAACCACGAAAAGAACTGTACCCAACCCAACTGGCGCATCGTAGAAGGCATATTGGCCAGGTCTTTGAAAATCAGCCCCAGACCACCTTTTTCAGGGCCGCCTTCCGGTTCGCCGGAATACCGGGCCTGTTCTTCAGGCGGATATTCTTTTGTTGTTACCAATGTCCAGACAATAGCCACGAGGAACAATAATGCGCCGAGATAGAATGACCATTTGACATTTTCAGGCACCAGACCTTCCGCAGCAGTATCGGCGTAACCCGCTTTTTTAGCCAGAAACCACGGCAACCACGAACCGATAACAGCGCCCACGCCAATGAGGGCTGTTTGCACAGAAAAACCCAGGGTGCGTTGTTCGGTCGGCAATTTATCAGCCACCAACGCGCGGAAAGGTTCCATCGCCACATTAAAACTGGCGTCCATAATCATGAGCATACCTGCGCCCATGAGAACGAGCGGTAATGCCGCCGCCAGCACACCTGCGTTGGGCATCAGCATCATTCCAAAACAGGCGGCAATGGCCCCTGCCAGAAAATACGGTTTACGGCGACCCAGTTTATTCCAGGTACGGTCGGAATAGTGGCCGATGATCGGCTGAACGATCATCCCGATGATGGGCGCAACTAACCAGAAGTTGGGCAGTTCGTGTACATCGGCGCCGTAGCGTTGCAAGATATTGCTGGCATTGCCATTTTGCAGGGCAAATCCGGCCTGAATGCCGAGAAAGCCAACACTCATGTTCCAGATTTGTGCGGTGGTCAGGCGAGGCTTGGTAGTCAGGTTTGCGCTCATGGATATAGTTGATTCGTTTTGCGTAACGAGGCAAACGTACATAAGTATTAGAACAGAATCACTTCTTTGTGTATGTCAGCGGCAAAAAAAGCGAAGTCGCTCGAAAATTCCTTGCGAACTATTGACCTTAGCGGCCGCAATAACTGGCATGACGATGAAACAAACGGCACAAATCGAACATCAACTGCATAACCTGGCCTCTCCCAAGCGGTGGGGAAATACATTTTGGGGCTTACTGGCCACGCTGGCTGTGGCGGCAGGCATCATCTGGTGGTTGCATGGCGCGTGGTTGGCCAAACCCAATCAGGTCATGCTCGGTGCAGGCCTGGACGGCCTGAAGAATTATTTCACCGCTGTTTGGCATATTCAGCGCGATGAAGGTTATGCGCATTACGAGGGCATGAATTACCCTTATGGCGAGCATGTTTTGTTTACGGACAATCAACCCTTGTTGTGTTCGTCTATCATGTGGTGGAGCCGGCATGTGAAGGACGTTCGCGGCGAAGCTGTTGGCATCATCAACTCTTTTCAGGCGATTTCGCTATTACTGGGCGTATTTTTCATGTTTTTGCTGTTCAGAAAACTGCACATGCCCGTATGGTATTCAGGATTGGCAGCCATTGGTATCATTTTCATGTCGCCGCAAATACTGCGTTTTGATGTGCATTTTGCCTTGTCGCATACCTGGTTTTTCCCGGCGTTGCTCTTTCTCCTTTGCCGTTATGAAGAACGAAGTAGTCGGCGTTATCAGAGTTTGCATATTGGGTTACTGGTTTTCATTGGCGCTCAATTTCACTTCTATTTTTTCGGAATGGCTGCGCTGTTTTTGGGCTTTTACACGGTATATCAAATTGTTCAAGACCCTCGCGCCATCAATATCACCCGCCGTGTCAGTCACTTGATTATGATGATTATCCTGCCTTTTGTGCTACTGAATGTATGGTTGCACTGGGCTGACTTCGTGCATGACCGACCGGCAAACCCGTATGGTTTCACTAATTATATCGGCCGCTGGGAAGGTGTTTTTCTGCCGTATGAAGACTTTCCGCTGTATAAATTCATTGACGAAAACTTCATCCACATCCGACGCATTGACTTTGAAGCGAAATCATATATCGGCCTGACGGCGTTGATTTTCAGCATTTGGTTGATTTCGCTTTGGGTAAAAAAATACCGCCTGAGCGTTTTGAAATTTTTCGGAAAAAAGGAGTTGGTCGTTTCACCGGAAACGCCGCGTCTTTTCCCGAAACAATGGAATGCAATGGCTTATCACCGCGTGCACCGACTGTATTTGTACTCGATATTGTTGGGTTCAGTGCTGTTATTGTTGTTCTCGCTTGGATTTCCGTTTGCTATTCCGGGCTTTGAGTGGATGATTGACTTTTTTGGTCCGATTCGACAGTTCCGCGGACTTGGGCGTTTTACCTGGGCATTTTACTATGTCATCAACACGGTCCTTTTTTATTGGCTTTGGAATACGGCTTCGCATTTTACCGGCATCAAGGGCGGAAAGTATTTCTGGTTAAAATATGTCATCATCTGGGTTCCTTTGGCCATGCTGCTTTGGGATGCCTCGTGGTTGCAACAACACCGTAAGCCTTATGTGGGTAGCAATGAAGCCTTGAAATCCGTGGCAGCGCCCAAACCCGACCACTGGATCAATGCCGTGGATTTCAACAAATTCCAGGCATTACTGCCACTACCCTATTATCACGCCGGTTCTGAAAATATCTGGCTCGATATGCTGGCGCCCTTGTTCCAACGCACACAAACGACAGCCATTCACACGGGCATCCCGGATATGGGCGTCAACATGAGCCGTACCTCCTTGAATCAGACTGTGCGCTCCAACCAATTGGTGTTGCACCCGACCGAAATACCGCGCATTCTCGACGACTTGCCCGATAACCGCCCGATTGCGGTGATGATTTTGCCCGATCACTGGGATGCTGTTCGGCTGAAATACCCGCACCTGACGGATAAAGCCACGCCCGTTTTTGAAAACACACGCATGAAAATCCTTTCGCTGGCGCCCGACAGTATTCGCGCATGGCTGCGCCAGCATGTCAATGGCATTAAAAACGAAATCAACACGGGGCAACTCACAACCCAGCAGGGCTGGCTGACTGACCAGCCATCGCAATCGTTTGTCTATCAGTCATTTGACAGTATTCCAATTGCTGCGCGCGTATTCAGGGGCACAGGCGCTTTCACAGGTAGCATGTGCGATACGACCTGGCTTTTTAACGGCAAACTGAAAGGGAAAAGCAATGTGGTCAGTTTCTGGATATATGTCAATGAAGACCTCGCGCCCTGGCAGGAAATACACATTGAAGGGAATGGCCAAAAAATTGACAAACCGATGCGCGAAATTTTGGTAAGCATCCTCGATGGATGGGCCCTGGTAGAAGTGCCTTTTGAAGCGCAACCAGACGAAACGGTGCGCATTTACCTGCGCCATTCGAGCATCAAAAGGTCATTTACCATGGACGAATTACTCATCAGGCCGGCATCACAAAACCTGTGGCGCAGGGATGATAAAACGATCGGGAAAAACAACCGTTGGTATTCGGCTAATTGACTTCATCGTCGTTTTCCGTTGCAGGCTGAGGCGTATTTTCTTCCTCTGCAACTTCCGTAGATGGACGCTCTTTCCCAAGCCCCATCATTTTAAAGATGAATTCATAAACGTTGGATAGCCATGTTTTTTCCACTAAAAAACTGAGTATCGTCGTCATCAATGTGGTACAAAGTATGATGGAGAAAACGATGGATTGTATGGTTTGACCGCCTTCGACGCCTTTTTGGGCGGGCAGCGAAGCCAATACCGCCGCACCAAGTCCTTTGGGAATCATCACCGCCATATAAGCGGCGTCTTTGGTGGATGTGTATTTCGATACCGACAAGCGAACAATCGGTATTCTGATCAAAAACAGGCATCCGGTAATCATAGCGCCCAATTGCATCATCCACCAGTTTTGCAGTTGAACGGAACTGCCGATATACACAAAAAAGAAGGTGCGCAACAGGAAAACGGCTTCCGAGAAAAATGCCCTTTCGTGGTCAACGAGCGCAATAGGCTTTTTGGAAATAATATTGCGCATGATGGGCGGACCCAATACATCAATATTGCCCAGCGTAATACCAAAAGCCAATGCCGCAATCGGCCCTGAAAAGCCGAGTAATTCCACAATTCCGTAAATGATAAATACGAAGGCTGGCGTCGTAAAAACCGTATTCTGGAGCGTACGCATCCGGTTTAGCAAAATGCTCCAGACGAACCCGCCTGCAATGCCCAGCATGGCTGCCAGCAAAAATGCGGCAATCATCTGGCCAGTTAAAGTGCCAATATCGAAATTTCCAACCTGATAAGCCGCCAATAAAGTCAATGGAATGGCCAGCGTAAACACGTCGGAAAACGCTGATTCAAGCACCAGAATGGTCTTTGCCCGCTCGCTGATGGGAAAATATTTCACCATCGTAGTGACTACTGCCGACGACGTACCGCCGACAATACTACCCAACATCAAAGACCTCATAACACCCAGGTCTGCGTAGATATACGTCAGTGCGCCTGCGACAAGCGTAGTTGCGACAAAATTATAGACTGTAATCCGCGCTGTTCCCCCCAGCGAATTGATCAAGGGTTCCAAACGCTGATCTATGCCACTCTCAAAGAGGATAAAAACCAGCGTAATGGTTGTAAAAACCGGCCCGACAGCGCCAAATTTCTCCGGCGTAACCCAACCCGTGGCCGGGCCTAGAATGAGGCCAATGGAAAACAGCCACAACACATCAGGGATCTTGGTGCGGGCAAAAAGGCTGGCAAACCAATGCGACAGAAAAATGGTACAGCCAACAAAAACGATGGTGAGTGCGGTAGGCAAGTTTGCAGGGAGGAGTTATGGTTATGAGATATGAGTTATGAATTTCAGGGCACACTACTGGACATTTTCCCGCAGATTTACACAGATGTAAGCGAAGATTTCGCAGAAAAATCCGCTAAATATAGGAAAAACCTACGGAAAATAAAAAAATGTCCAGTGGTGTGATTTCAGGGTATCAATAACATCATCACATTTTCACATCACTAAAACACCCTGCACGTCAATACTGTAATATCATCAGGGAATGGCTCTGTTTCTTTGAAACGATCTACATGAGCCAGCAACTCCGTATTCAAATCCTTGGCTTTAAGCGTTGCATGCTGACGCAAAAAATCCTTGAGTTTATCATCACTGAAATCCTCTCCTGCCGGATTTTTAATATCTGTCAAGCCATCGGTATAAGTGAAAATCAGGGCCTCGTTGATGAGGCACAAACCACCAATTTCCAAAAATGGCAATTCGGGCAACCATCCGAGCGAAGTGGTACCATTGCGCAGTTCAATAACTTCGCCATTGCTGAATACCAACGGTGGCGTATGTCCGGCATTGATGTAATGCAACGTGCGTTCGTGTATGTCGTATTTTCCTAAAAACAAGGTAATGAAACGATCGCCATGCGTCACTTTCCAAACGGAACTGTTGAGCTCCTGTACGAGGTCTTCCATGGAAGGCTGACGCGCTACCAGGGCGTGAAAACTGGCCTGAAAATTAGCCATCAACAAAGCAGCCGGAATGCCCTTACCAGTAATATCTGCGATGCAAAAAATAATTTTTCCGTCCGGAAACTCCACCACATCGTAGTAGTCGCCGCCAACCGCCGAGTGTGGTCTGTAAATGCTTGACAATTCAAACTTGTCGCTCCCTGGTAAACGCCTGGGCACCAACGTTTGCTGAATTTGCGCCGCAACATCTACTTCGCGCCGCATCAATTCCTGGGCCACAAACTGCTTGAAAAGCCGCTTGTTTTCGATGGCTACCGCAATAACATTGGTGATTGTGGTGATGAATTGCAGTTTGTTGTAGCCATCTTCCTGATCGGCAAATCCGCCCAACAAGGCATAAGCAATCGGCGCTTCCTTGTGCATAACCGGAATGACCAGATCAAATGCCTTGAGCATCGGATGCGTCGTGTTCTCCAATCCCTGACGTTGTTTGAAGGGACTGAATACCTCGTTCAGGTCATACTGGTTGAATTCGTTGGACTGGATGCCGGAAGAGGTTACGCATTCCCAGGTATTTCCTTCACGGAAAAACAGGGCGATTTTTGAAATTCCGAAATGCCAACTCAGAAAATCAGTGTACATACCAAACAGGCCCTCAGCCGACAGGTTTTCGTTGATGGCCTGGGTAATATTCAACAACCCATTGATTTGCAACTGTTTAAGGTGCAACTCGCGCTCCAGTTTTTCTATCCGTGACAAGTGAAAGTGATTTATCAGTTGATTTTGTGAGCGCCAAGTTACACCGAGTTTTTGTTCCTCAAAACGTAACTATTTAGGTCAGCGGTTTTGGATCAAAAAAGCAGGCGATTTTAGGCCAATCAAGCCGCTTTTTTGAGTTCGATGCAGCGCATCGGACGAGGAAAACGGCGAAGAGTGGCCTAAAATAGACCTTTTTTGACCAAAATAGGAGCGACCTAAACAGTTACTTCAAAACGAATAATCCACCTTCGTCAAAAACAAGCCTTGTGGCGGCGCGCTCAGGCTCTTGCGCAACATCGTTTGCTGATCCATAGCATTTTTAATATCAGCCAGTTGCATTTGGCCTTGCGCGGTTTGGACGCAAGCGCCAACAATGAGCCGAACCATGCCGCGCAAAAAGCGATTGGCCGATATGGTGAAGATCATTTCCTGCTTTTCAGGAAAATACTGCCAACTCGCAGTTTTTAACTGGCAGCGATAATGATCCAGTCCGCTGTCGGTTTTGCAAAAAGGGAAAAA
>JADZBJ010000302.1 GCA_020852155.1 Saprospiraceae bacterium
AAAATTGACCAGTTCATCGAAGACTGCCGTGCCGGAAAAATTGACAAAGGCACATGGAAAATGCACTGATAATGATGAATGATGAATGATGAATGATGAATGATGAATGATGAATGATGAATGATGAATGATGAATGATGAATGATGAATGATGAAAATACTCACTCATTATAGAGTTAATCCTGAAAAACCAGGAAAATAAATCCTGAAAATCCACCAATCCTGAAAATCCTGATCAAAATCCTGATCAATTATGAGTGTTAAATCTCTTTTTCAACTCGCTAACGGCATTGTCCTGCTGGGACTGTGCTGGACTATTGCGGCTTGTGGAGAAGAAAAAGCGCCTCAAAAAAATCAGGTGACGGCGCCCGTTTCTACGCCATCACCATCCACCTCGGCAACAACGCCAGAGTCTTCATCATCCACGCCTCAATCATCCAGCGCTTTCAAGCCACGGTTAGATACGGCTTCTTCGGCATCACGTGTTGGTTTATCTCAATCAACCAAACCGACGCCAGCCCAAACACCACAGACCACTGAAACCGCCAAATCGCCTTCAAAAGTACCCGGTTCCGTGGCCTATGTCACAAAGGATATTGCCGTGATGTATAAAGAACCTTCTGAAAAATCTGCCGCTGTTCCCGGGAAGTTCAAAGTATCTGAAACTATTTACCTGCTCGAAACCAAAATGACAGACGAAACCGGAAAAGCATTTGATATTCCACAATGGTATAAAATACAGCGCAAAGACGGCCGTCAGGGCTGGATAAAAGCGCGATTTGTTGGTTTACCTATTTAATACCCTGAAAACATGCATTTGAACAGTAAACAAATCGAGGAAGTCCTCGCTAAAAAGCCGGAAAACCGGTATAAATACTTCATCAAAACAGCCTACGCCGAAGAGGAAATCTGGGGACTGGCCGACGATGAAGGATGGCTGATGCTGGAAGTGGAATCTGACAACGTGGATGCCATCGCTGTTTTCCCCAATGCGGAATTCGCCGAAATTTTCAAAAAAAATGGCGATTACGAAGAGTTCCGCGTGGAAAGCCTCGATTTATACGAGTTCGTAGACTGGCTGGAAGATTTTGAGGCAGAAGGCATTCATGTGGCCGTTTTCCCGACGCCCAATATGCAAAGCGCAGTCATGATTCCCCAAAAACTAAGAGAAGATTTACAAACAGAATTTGATAAAGACACAGGCGAATGATCTCTGCTGAAATAGAAAAAATTTTCAAAAAACCAGGCGTGGCACGCCTCGAACTGTTCATCAAAACCGTAGCGAAAAACAAAATTGCCTATGGTATCAGCGATGAAGAAGGCTGGGCACTACTCGGCGACGACGAAGATGACACCGACATCCTTCCGTTGTTTCAGGATGCTGCTTTAGCCGAAGCCTTCAAAAACGCTACCGGATTTGAAGATGCACAAGTCGAAGCCGTTGACTGGACAGAACTCATGTCATGGCTCGACGAACTGGAAGAAGACGGACTGATGGTGGCCGTTTGCCCGAATACGGAATTTGAAGGCCCTATCGAAGAACCACAACACCTTAAAAAGGCCTTGTTGAAAGCCTGAAAAACAACCTTTGAAAACGAACCGTCGGCAGATGTGATTTATCGTCATCGCTGACCACTCAATTTAACGCATTATCGCAGATTTGTACAGATAAATGGGTCGTAAATTACTTCTGGAACACGCCCAGGTGCCGGGCATCAACACTTACGAAGTGTATCGCAAACACGGCGGCTATCGCTCCGTGGAAAAGGCTTTGAAATCCATGACACCCGACGAGGTGGTAGAGGAGGTCAAAAAAAGCGGACTGCGCGGTCGCGGTGGCGCCGGTTTCCCGACGGGCATGAAATGGTCATTCCTGGCCAAGCCCGAAGGTGTGCCGCGTTACCTGTGCTGCAATGCCGACGAATCAGAGCCGGGCACGTTCAAAGATCGCTACCTGATGGAGAAAATTCCGCACCTGCTCATCGAAGGCATGATTACGTCGTCGTATGCGCTGGGCGCGAACACCTCCTATATCTACATTCGCGGCGAATACTCTTGGATCGTTTTTATCCTGGAACGCGCCATCGCGGAGGCTTATGCCAATGGCTGGCTGGGTAAAAATATCCTTGGTTCGGGGTACGACCTCGATTTGTACGTCAACCCCGGCGCGGGCGCGTACATCTGCGGTGAAGAAACAGCCCTGATCGAAAGCCTCGAAGGCAAACGCGGCAACCCGCGCATTAAACCGCCATTTCCGGCGGTGAAAGGTCTGTGGCAAAGTCCGACGGTAGTTAACAACGTCGAAACCATCGCCGCAGTAGTGCCCATCATTAATGACGGCGGCGAAGAATACGCCAAAATCGGTATCGGGAAAAGCACGGGTACCAAACTCATTTCAGCCAGCGGCAACATCAACAAACCTGGCGTGTATGAAATCGAAATGAGCATTTCGGTGGAGGAATTTATCTACTCCGACGAGTGGTGCGGCGGCATCAAAGGCGGAAAGCGCATCAAGGCTTGCGTGCCGGGTGGTTCGTCAGTGCCAATTCTGCCGCATTACCTCATCACCAAAACAGCAGCGGGCGAAACGCGCATGATGACCTACGAAAGCCTGGCCGATGGCGGCTTTGCTTCGGGTTCCATGCTCGGCTCAGGCGGTTTTATCGTCTATGACGAAAACCAATGCATCGTGCGGAATACATGGACCTTCAGCCGCTTCTATGCACACGAAAGTTGCGGTCAATGTTCACCTTGTCGTGAAGGCACAGGCTGGCTCGAAAAGGTACTGAATCGCCTCGAACATGGCCAGGGTAAAATGAGCGATATTGACCTGCTGGCTGATGTCGCCAAAAAAATTGAAGGTAATACCATCTGCCCACTCGGCGACGCAGCGGCGTGGCCCGTTTCGGCGGCTATTCGTCACTTCCGCGAGGAGTTTGAATGGCACGTCAACGAGCGCACGGCTTGCATGGAAAGGAATTACGGGTTGGTGAGCGAGCCGGTGGCAGCGGTGTAGGGAGTTTGCGTACACGTAGTTTAAACACAGAGTGCGCGGAGTTTGAACACAGAGTGCACAGAGTTTAAACACAGAGTGCACAGAGTTTGAAGGCGGAGACCTCTAAGAAAACTATTTAACCATGAATAACATAACAGGAAAAGTAATAGGCATTGCTATGGAGGTCCATAATACACTTGGACCTGGACTACTGGAAAATGCCTACAAGGAGTGCTTGTTTTACAAAATTTCAAAATCCGGACTTTTTGTGGAAAAAGAAAAACCGCTCCCGCTTTATTACGAGGAAGTAAAACTTGATTGCGGTTACAGGATAGATTTACTCATTGAAAACAAACTGCTTATCGAATTGAAGGCAGTCGATGCTTTGAATGATCTCCATCTTGCACAAACCCTGACTTATCTGCGAATTGGAAACTACAAACTTGGATTGCTCATTAATTTCAACGTTCTGAAACTGAAAGACGGTGTCAGAAGGGTAATAAACGGTTATTAACTCCGTGTACTCTGTGTTTTAAACTCTGTGTACTCTGCGTTAAAACTCAGTGTACTCTGTGTTAAAACTCCGTGTACTCTGTGTTTTAAACTCTGTGTACTCTGCGTTAAAACTCCGCGTACTCTGTGTTTAAAAAACACACAACACGCATCAAACTTAGAAAAGTAAAAACTGCATTTTACAATGCCAAAAGTCACCATAGACGGCCAGACCATTGAAGTAGCCGAAGGTACAACCATCCTCAACGCAGCTCGTCAGGCGGGTGGGCCATCCGTGCCGCCGGCCATGTGTTATTACTCCTCCCTGAAAGGTTCGGGTGGGAAATGCCGCACCTGCTTGGTCAAGGTTACCAAAGGCTCGGAGAAAGACCCGCGCCCAATGCCCAAACTCGTCGCCTCCTGCCAGACTCCAGTCATGGACGGCATGGAAGTCGCCAGCATCAGCGATCCGCAAGTGACCACGGCCCGCGCTTCGGTAACCGAGTTCCTGCTCATCAACCACCCGCTGGATTGTCCGATTTGCGACCAGGCCGGCGAGTGTCACCTGCAAGACCTGGCTTTCGAACACGGCAAATCCTCGACGCGCTACGAATTCGAGCGCCGCACGTTCGAGAAAATAGACATCGGCCCGTACATCAAATTGCACATGACGCGCTGTATCATGTGCTGGCGCTGCGTTTATCTGACACAGCAGCTCACGCCCGAGCGCGTACACGGCATTATTGGCCGTGGCGACCATGCCGAAATCAGCACATACATCGAACGTTCCGTCGAAAGCGAATTTAGCGGCAACGTCATTGATGTTTGCCCGGTAGGCGCTTTGACCGACCGTACATTCAGGTTCAAAAGCCGTGTTTGGTTCCTCAATCCAATGGATGCCCACCGCGATTGCCCGACCTGCTCAGGCCGCGCTGTCGTCTGGATGTATGGCGATCAGATCTATCGCGTGACGGCGCGCAAAGACAAGTACGGCGAGGTGCATGAGTTCATCTGCAACACCTGCCGTTTTGACAAAAAAGATAAAAACGACTGGACCATCGAAGGCGCCCGTAACATTGACCGTCATTCGGTCATTTCACAAGGCCACTACGATGAATCAGCCTTGACTGTTCGTTAAAACCTGTTATGAAAAAACACTGGTTGATATTTGTTTTATGCGTTGCATGGCTACATAGCTATGCGCAGACGGACATGTTGACCCCTAAAGTGTCTTGTGGTCGTCTGGTACGCTGGACATCTTTCAAATCAAAATACGTGGATGCCCGCAACGTGGACATCTGGCTGCCTGAAGGTTA
>JADZBJ010000303.1 GCA_020852155.1 Saprospiraceae bacterium
AATGCCGGATGTATTGTAAATCCTTTTTTCGCCAGAGTAAAGTCAATAGCAGGGTGAAAATAGCCGCATTGGAAATGCCGGTATTCATGGCAACCGCTTTGATGCCCATGACAGGCATGCCCCAGTGACCATAAATAAACAACCAGTTCAGGAAAACATCCAGCGCCAATCCGAAAATGGATACCCACATCGTCAGTCGGACATATTCAAAAGCATCGGCAAAGTTGAACAGCATGGCCATCAGCACCAGCATGGGCATACCGATAATGATGACGTTCAGGTATTCCAGGGCCAGACGTTCTACTTCAGGGTCCTGCCCTAACAGGTGAAAAAAGTGCGTACCTAACCCCATCAGGCTGCAAGACACCACCATGAAAAAAGCGCTCAAAATCAGGGCCGCTGTGATTAACGTGCGCATCTTTTGTCCGTCTCTCAGTTCGTGGGCTTCGGCTACGGGCGTCGGAATCATCCTGATACCACCCCAAACCAACAGCATGGAAATAACGAACACCACGGAGGCAACACCCGAAGCGGCGAGCGTGGCAGCGCCCAGATGGCCGACCATCATGGTGCCGATGACGCCCATCAACATGCCGCTGAGTTCGCCCAACATGAGCGGCAGGGCCAGGGTGATAACACGACCCAGTTCATGGCGAAGCAAAGGGCCGCGCCACAAACGCATTAGCGGTTGTTGATGTTTAACTGGCATGAAATCCTGATGCTTAGCGGATAATATTACTAAAAGTCCAACGCAGCAGCAGTACAAGACCCAACAACGTCAATACGAAATATTGCGCGGGCAAGTTGACCCACACGATGAGGTGGAGTTTTTGCATGATGTACATCAACACAAATACCGTCAGGATCATGGTAATCAAACCGGATAGCCGCCCGAATCCGGGAATACTTTCAAAACTGACATTGCGCTTGACAATACTCAGGGTGATGGTCATGGAAATCACCGGCAACACCTGAGTCAGCAAATTCATATTGAAAATGCTGCCGCCGCGCTCAAACAGAAACAGATAAACGCCCAGGGCAACAGCCACAATACCCGGCAGGCATATCGCATAAATCAAGGCTGAATACATGTATCGCCAGGGTGATAAATGGCCTTCGCCGCGCGTCATCCAGCCAAGCCAAAGCGCCAGCAGGGGAATGCTGATCATGTATGCCAGTACGACGAGCGGGTGCTCATTCAGGTATTGAAATAGTTCACCTAAAGTCATATTTTTAGTTTTTTATAGTCAACCCAAAGTGGTTTTGAACGATTCGCGTCTGTAAATCATTGAAAATTACGAAAATCAATCATGTAAATCTTCAAAATCACATTAATCATGGTATACTTTTCAGAGCTAACATAATGGACTTGAATTGAAATCTTCCTAAAAAACTAATCGCCCTGATCAGGTCAGTGTCCCCGAAAAACCGGAAATTTGCCGCAAATCCGGAATCCTGCCCGGAACTGTATCCGTCAGGTCAAGATAAACATGGCAACACCGCGCACCGTCGCTTTCCATACGCTTGGTTGCAAGCTCAATTACTCCGAAACCTCTGCCATCGCACGATTGTTTGAGTCGAGTGGTTATCTGCCCGTCAAGTTTGAAGACGGGGCGGACATTTATGTCTTAAATACCTGCTCTGTGACCGAACAGGCCGACCGCGAGTGTAAAAAAATCGTTCGGCAGGCGCTCCGCCGTCAACCCGATGCTTTTGTGGTGGTCACCGGATGTTATGCACAACTCAAGCCCCATGAAATCGCCGACATTCCCGGCGTTGATCTGGTGCTGGGCGCAGGCGAAAAATTCCGCATTCTCGATTATGTTGATGACCTGAGCAAAGCGCCCGGCAAAGGCATGGTACACGCCGGCGAGGTTCGTGAAGTCAACACATTTACGTCGTCGTTTTCATTCGGCGACCGCACGCGATCCTTTTTGAAAGTGCAGGATGGCTGCGACTACAAATGCACCTTTTGCACGATCCCGCAGGCACGCGGGGCCAGTCGGTCGGATACTGTAGAAAATGTATTGCAAAATGCCAGGGATATTGCGGCGCGTGGCGCAAGGGAGATCGTACTCACGGGCGTCAATCTCGGCGATTTTGGCAATGGCACGGAAGTTATCGAAGGCACAAGGCCCCGAAAAGAAGCCCTTTTTGCCGATCTGATTCGCGAACTGGATTTGATAGATACGGTTGCGCGTTACCGCATCAGCAGCATAGAGCCTAATTTGCTGACGAAGGAAATTATTCAGTTTGTGTCTGAAAGTCAGCGTTTTATGCCGCATTTTCACGTGCCGCTTCAATCCGGAAATGACAAGCAACTGCGTGATATGCGCCGCCGCTACCGTCGTGAATTATACGCCGAACGCGTAGCCGAAATAAAAAAGGTCATGCCGCATGCCTGCATTGGCTGCGACGTTATTGTCGGATTCCCGGGCGAAACGGAAGCCGATTTCCTGGAAACCTACGAGTTCATTCAGCAATTAGACGTGTCGTATTTACACGTGTTTACCTATTCCGAACGCGCCAACACGCCTGCTGCTGAAATGCCCGGCGCGGTATCCACCGAGGAGCGCCGCCGCCGAAATCAGGCCCTGCGTGGATTGTCAGAAATGAAACGCCGGCATTTTTATTCGGAACATTTCAACACTGTTCGCCCGGTGCTGTTTGAACAGCATAAAAATCCGACCCTGTTGAGCGGGTTCACAGACAATTATGTGAAAATTGAAATCCCGTTCGAAGCAGATAAAATCAACACCATAGCGCCGGTCAGGTTGGGGCAATTGAGCGCCGACGGAGAATCTGTTATGGGCTTTTACCCTGAAAATATCTTTTCGTTATGAGTGAACACGAAACCTATTGGGAAGAACGCTGGCAACAAGAACAGACCGGCTGGGATCTGGGCGCGGTTTCGCCGCCAATAGCCGCTTATGTAGATCAGTTGCCGGATGAAAAACGTCGCTCTTTGCGCGTGATGATTCCCGGTTGTGGCAATGGATATGAAGCGCTTTATCTGTTGAACACAGGTTTTCAACAGATTTACATGCTTGATATAGCGCCCACGGCAATTGAGCAACTCAAAAACAGGCTTGATGTTGAAGGTCCTGCTGATTGGTCCGAACGATTGCATTTGATTTGTGAAGATTTTTTTCAGCATCAGGGCGCTTACGACCTTATTCTGGAACAGACATTCTTTTGCGCTTTATCGCCTTCCCTGCGCCGCGATTATGTTTTGAAAATGAAAGACTTGCTCGCGCCTGGCGGTCATTTGGCGGGTGTATTATTTGATCGGGATTTTCCCGGCGGCCCGCCATTTGGCGGTAGTAAAGCAGAATACGAAACGCTGTTTTCTCCTCATTTTTCAGTAAAAACAATGGACGCCTGCCATAATTCCATTTCACCTCGAAGCGGAAGTGAATTATGGATAAATCTTCAGCGCCTATAAAAACCTTTAAGCATGGCACTTTCACTTGCTGAATTACGCGAAAATTACACCCGCCAAACGCTGGATGAATCGCACGTTTCATCCGACCCGCTCAGGCAGTTTGAACACTGGTTTCAGGAAGCGGTGGATAGCCAGTTGCCTGAACCCAATGCCATGACGTTGGCCACTGCTACGACATCGGGATTGCCATCTGCCCGTATTGTCTTGTTGAAGGGTTTGGACGATAAAGGTTTCGTGTTTTTCACCAATTATGAAAGCCGAAAAGGCGATGAAATGGCCGATAATCCGCATGCGGCATTGTTGTTTTTCTGGATAGAATTACAACGTCAGGTGCGGATTGAAGGGCGTATTGAAAAAGTTAGTGCGGCTGAATCGGAAGCCTATTTTCAAAGTCGCCCCAAAGACAGCCAGATTGGCGCCTGGGCCAGTCCGCAAAGCCGCGTCATTGCCAGCCGCGAACAACTCGAAACCAAACAGGATGCACTGACCCGTGAATATGCCGATGCTGCGGTGTTGCCTTGCCCGCCATTTTGGGGCGGGTATCGTTTGGTGCCTGAAAAAATGGAATACTGGCAGGGCCGACCCAATCGCCTCCACGACCGCCTGCATTACAGCCTCCAGCCCGACGGCTCCTGGATCATGGAGCGACTTGCCCCCTAAATAAACCAACCACTTCAAACGCGAGCGTCAGCGAGCATCAAACCACTTCAAACGGCGCGCAGCGCCATTCAAACAATTTCAAACCACCTCAAACGCGAGCGTCAGCGAGCATCAAACCACCTCAAACGGTGCGCCAGCGCCATTCAAACAATTTCAAACCACTTCAAACGCGAGCGTCAGCGAGCATTCAAACAACTTCATGTTAGAGCACAATCCGCAACGATGGATATTTTGGCCATTCAAGTTTAACCGATCAGACACCTTGCGCCGGCTGGCGCCGTGGATTGTTGCGGTATGTATTTACGCCGGTCTGGTGGCCTGGTTGGAGATGGTTGTCTGGCAAGTCAGCGAGAACAGCCACTTGCGCAATGTTTCCCTGATGCATTCGCTGCTGGGTTTTGCGATTTCGTTTGCGCTGGTTTTTCGCACCAACACGGCTTATGAGCGTTGGTGGGAGGGGCGAAAACTGTGGGGCGCTCTGGTTAATAACAGCCGAAACCTGGCGATGAAACTCGCTTCAATGTTGCCGGAAGACGATCCTGAGCGTGCGTATTTTCGAAAGATCATTCCGGCTTATGCCATTGCGCTAAAGCAGCATTTGAGGAGTGAAAATACGCGCATCGAATTATTCGACGATTTGCCGCCTCATGTCAAAGCGCGTATTGACCACGACAAGCACATGCCCAATCAGGTCGCTTCGCTGATGATGCGCCACGTACAGCAGATGGTTAAAGAGGGCAAAATCACGCAGGAACAGTTGCTGTTCATCAATCCGGAATTGCTGTCTTTTACAGACATCTGCGGCGGTTGCGAGCGCATCAAAAACACGCCTATTCCGTACTCCTACGGCGTGTTTATCAAAAAATTCCTGATGGTTTATATTGCCACGCTGCCTTTCGGGTTTGTCTTCAGTCTGGGGTATATCGTTGTGCCGATGGTTGGTTTTATTTTTTATGTACTGGCCAGCCTTGAGTTGATTGCCGAGGAAATCGAGGAGCCTTTTGGCGCGGATGAAAATGACCTGCCACTCACCCGAATTGCGCAAAACATTCGCTCCAACGTC
>JADZBJ010000304.1 GCA_020852155.1 Saprospiraceae bacterium
AACCAGGAATCGCGCAGCGTCGGCGCCATTGATAACACGGTGATCCCAGCCAATGGTCATCGGCATCATCAGGCGCGGCTCAAATGACTTGGTGGTTTCATTCCACACAGGTTCTGTTTGCGCCGCTACAATGCTCAGGATGGCCACCTGAGGCCAGTTGACGATCGAAATCATATTCGTGCCGCCAATACCGCCGATGTTCGATATCGTAAATGTACCGCCGTCGAGATCGTCTGGTTTGTTTTTGCCGTCGCGTGTGCGTGTGCTGATGTCTGTCAGATCAACAGCAATTTCCGTCAATGATTTTTGATCGCAATTGCGAATGACGGGTACCAGCAAACCGCGCGGCGTATCTACCGCGATACCGATGTTGATGAACTTTTTATAGATCACCTCATTGGTCGCATCGTCGAGGCTGGCGTTGAATTGCGGCATTTTACGCAATACCGAACAAATAGCCTTGGTAATGATGGCTGTCGTAGTCAGGTTGCCGCCTGCTGCCTTCACTGTTTCCTTGTGCTGCTGGCGCAATTGCTCCAACTTGGTGATGTCGGCTTTTTCCGAAATCCAGGCATGCGGAATAGTATTGAAGGCGTAGTGCATATTTTCAGCCGTCAATACGCCAATGCGCGTGAGTGGTTTGCGCTCGATAGCGCCGAATTTTGCAAAATCAGGCAGTGGTTTTTTCGCCAAAGCCGTACCGCCACCTGCGCTTGAACCGCCGCCGGTGCTGATTTTTTGTTTTACAAAATCCAGAATGTCTTTGTATGAAATACGTCCGGAAGCTGTGGCCGGAACGTCGGACAGGTTGATACCAAATTCCTTGGCACGTTTGCGCGCCAATGGGCTGACCCTTGCACTACCGCCGGATGCTTTCGGTGCAGCAGGTTCCGAAACGGCTACTGCAGGCGCTGCTTCAGCCTGAGTCGCTGCGGGCGCTTCAACAGCCGGAGCAGGTGTCGGTGCGGCGGCAGGTGCAGAAGCCGCCGGAGCCGCGCCTTCTGTTTTAATACGCATGATCAGCGTGCCTTCCTTTGCATCGTCGCCTGGTTTGACCAATACTTCCTCCACCACGCCTTCTACATCAGAGTTCATCTCGGCGTCTACCTTGTCGGTGCCAACGATGAGTAATACCTGGTCTTTGCTCACCTTGTCGCCGGGCTTGACCAAAATTTCCGAAATTTTTCCCGTCACACCGTCACCCAGCGAAGGGAGTTTATATTCGTATGCCATGTATAATTTAAAATTTGTAAGCGCCTGTTTATAGACAACCCAAAGTGGTTTTTAACGACTCGCGTCTGTAAATCATTGAAAATCAAGAAAATCAATCCTGTAATTTTCAAAACCACTTAAATCCAGGTTTAAAAACGCGCAAAGATGATTCAAGTTCACGACTTGCGCAATTGACGGCGCAACGTTCTTAGGGTTATCGGGGATTTTCTGCTGAAACTTTTTTAGATCAGGCAAAAAATCCCCGATAACTGCTTACTTGCGTTTGCCGGGTACGCTGGCTTTTTTAGGCGTTTCTGCTGTTTCTTGTTGACTTTCAAAGTCATCAACCGAATCCATTTCAGGCGTTTTACCGGCTTTGAACCAGAAAAACAGGCCGGCAAAGAACAACAACAGCGTCGCGGCGGAGGCAACCATACCGACTTTGCTACCCGTTACAAATGATTGTGGTTCAAATCGCATTTCCAGTTTGCGGTTTTCACCGGCTGGCAAACGCATGCCGCGCAGCAGGTAGTTCACCTTGAAAAAGTCGGGCGCGGGCTGACCATCCAGATAGCATTTCCAACCTTTTGAAGGCGGGTAGTACATCTCAGAGAATACCGCCAATTGATCTGTTTTGGCCGAATACTGATATTCCATTTTATCAGGATGATAAGCCGTCAGGCGGATGTTATTGGTGCTGTCCCATTGAATGTTTAACCCTTGTAAAGCCGTTGCGTTGGCTGACTGCACCACAGCAGTGTCTTTTGGACTGAAATGATCCAAAAACCTGAATTCGGCATCGGCGTTCGGTACCGTTTCAAAATTTTTCACAAACCAGGCGTTGCCACAAGCCTGCGGATTGGGTAGAACATCACCCTTTGGCGTGATTAAGTATTTGCCATTAAACATGCCCACCAAATGGATGTGGTCGCCCAGTTTTGGCCCCAGGAAACTATCCACTACTTCCTGATAACGCTGGAGTTTTGCGGCATGGTAACCGCTCAAACTCTTGTGGAAATAAGAAGTTGTCGCATTACCAGCGATACTGCCCCTCGACAGATCCAGCACGCGGTAGTGAAGGTCTTTATCCTGCTTGATTTGCTTGTCGAAGGCTTCCTCTTTAGGTGGCGCCATCACGCTGCGTTTAGCCTCATATTTATCAAAAGTCAACGTGCGCTGGCACACTAGCCAGTGATCTGCCAACGCCAGCGCGCTGATAACGAGTACGCCAATCCCTGCTTTCAGGACACCGCGCATAGACATCCACAGTAAGGCCGCAGCCACCAAAATGAAGCCCAGCGAACGGAACGCATCAGAACGGGCCAACGCAGAACGGTCGGATTCCAGCACGGCTGCCAGGTTGGGCATCTTGATTTGCGCTGCCAGTTCGGCGTCGTTCGGGCCGCTTCCGCCGCCAGTAAAGGCAGCAATCAGGCACAACAGCCCTGTAATACCCAAACCGGCATAAAGGGCCATTTTTTTCTTGTCCATGGAAATGTCGGCATCAAAGAACTTTTGGAGGCCAAATGCCGCCAGTCCCGCAAAACACATCTGCGCAATACCAAAAGCCATCGTCACGGCCCTGAACTTATTAAACATGGGCAATGCACTGTACAGGATATCATTCAGGAAAAAGTGTTTGCCCCAGGCCAGCATAACCATGAAAATACCGCCTGTCAACAGCCACCATTTTTCAGGCCCGCGTGCAAGAAATGCACCAATGACAAACAGAAAACAGACAATGGCGCCAAAATAAATGGCCGTTCCGACAAACGGCTGACTGCCGTGGTAATAAACACTTGCTGTTTGACGAGCGATTTGTTTTTTCTCGGCCGGGCTGGCGCCCTTGCTCATCATATCAAAAAACTCGGTGTCAGTAATCGTCTCACCCGCGCCGCCGCCATAGGCATGAGGCACCAGCAAGGTCATGGATTCTGCAATGCCACTGCTCCAGCCAAACAGATAATCCTTGTCCAGACCATCGCCTTTTGCGGCTTTGTTTGACAATTCAGATTTGCCGCGAATGGTTTCAGCGCCGTATTCATAAGTTGACCAAAGCCTTGACATGCTTGTGCCAAAGGCCAGCACAATACCCAGTGCTGTGAGGGCAAATGCCTGTCCCCATTGCATGAAACTTTTATGGCGAAACGCATTTACCAACTGAGCCAGCCAGTAAAACCCGACCAGAATCAGGGTGTAATAGGTAATCTGTACGTGATTAGCGTACAACTGCATAGCGAGAAACAGGGCTGTTACGCCTGCGCCAAGTAATGCACGACCATTGAAAGCCATCACTGCGCCCGCCAGAACGCCAGGCATAATGGCCAGGGCTGCCATTTTGGTGGAGTGTCCGGCCTCCAATATATCCGCATTATAGGTTGTGAAACCATAAGCCAGCGCGCCAAACAACGCTGTGCGCCAGTTTAATCGCAGAACGCTCAGCAAAAGATACATGCACAGCATGGCGATGAAAACCTGTGCCCATGAAGCCGTGTAATCCGTGCCCAGAAACAAAGCCTTGTAGAAAGGACGCGCCCAGTTGCCTTCAGCCGGAGAGTAGATTTGGAAAGCCGGCATACCGCCAAATGCGGAATTGGTCCACTTGGGCGCTTCGCCGGTTTTGTCCATGTAATACTTGACTTCGGTTTGCATACCGCGCGCCTTGTCGTTATCGCCTTGCGGCAACACCTTGCCACTGAAAGCGTTCGGCGCAAAAAAGACGGCTGATAACAGTAGCAACACTGCAATTGCAATCAGGTGTGGGGTAAAGGATTTTATATTCATTGTATCGTTGAGAATGTTCGTTCAGAAATGGCTGTCAGGCAATGACGGCTGTTTCAGCGGCGAAGTTAGCGCAGCAAACCGCCGTCAGTTTAGTTGATTCAAAATTTTTTCAAGCGCATCGCGCGGAATTTCATGTCCGCCCTCAAAGGATGTGTCGCCAAAATCAATATTGTTTTTCTGTTCCAGGTCTTCTACACTGGCCATTCGGTCGGGTGTCAGAAACGGGTCGTGGGTGCCGTACAGCAAATAAAGATTCTTGGAATTCAGGTAATCATGCGCCGCTGCATAGTCCAGGTCTTCCGGTGGCTGCCCGGCCCACAGGAG
>JADZBJ010000305.1 GCA_020852155.1 Saprospiraceae bacterium
AAAATTATTGTCCCACTTCTGATTGGCTGCCGTTAATCCGCCTTGAAAAACAAAGGCTGTGGACTGTGCCTGAAGCATTGAAACCAGGCCAGTCAGGGCTATAAAAAGAGTTAAGATGCGCATAAAAATCCAGTTGTTGTGTGCTCGTCAATGAAGCGCGAAGATAGGTTTGAGTTAGTTAGGAGTTATGAGGTATGAGTCAGGAGTTAGGAGTTTTTTCATCATGATGCTTCGAGGTTGAAAAAACTCATAACTCATAATTCATAACTCCTATTAATGCATCGCCAGGTAAACCAATGCACCGGCAAAGTAGCCTACAGCAGCCAGCCAACTGATATTTTTAATGTACCACGACATCGAAATTTTTTCAAGCGCCATCACGGCTACACCTGCCGCCGACCCAATAATCAACATAGAGCCTCCGGTGGCAACGGTATAGGCCAGAAAGTGCCAGTTCGGGTCGTCTAACGGGTCTTGATACATGCTGATGGTGGCCGCCGCCAGCGGAACGTTGTCCACCACGGCGGAAAGTGCGCCCAACAGTAAGGAAATAGCCGAACGCGACGGTATGGTATTGGCCAGCGATTCGGTGAGGAGTTGCAATACGCCGGCCGTTTCAAGGGCTGCGACGGCAAACAGGATGCCCATAAAAAACGTAATTGACGTCATTTCTACCCTCGAAAGGGCTTTTTGTCCGCTATACCAAACGCCAGCCTCGCTGAATTTTTCCTCCGGGTGAATCCACTCCGAAATAGCCCAAACCACTGCCATGGCAATCATCATACCCACAAAGGGAGACAGGTGGGTCAGTGACTTGAAAATAGGGACAAAAATCAGAGCGCCCATACCGACAGCCAGCATGACGCCTGATGACCGGATCGTAACGTCTTCATCATGCCGTTCAACCCTGGCAAAAGTGCCGCGCATCCATTTTTTGGTGGAAAAAAGCAGCAACGGAATCAAAGTACACACAACAGCCGGAATAAACAGATAACCAACCAGCGCGCCGGCACTTACTTTGTTGGCGATATAGTACATCACCGTCGTAACCGCGCCGATGGGCGACCATGCGCCACCGGCATTGGCTGCCAGAATGACCAGCGCAGCAAACCAGGGTCGTTCCGGTGCGTCTTTGGGCAACAACGAGCGCATGATCTGGATGCTCACAATAGCGCCGGCCAGGCTGTCAATCATGGCGGATAAAAAGAACGCAATGACGCTGATAATCCAGGCTAATTTGACTTTCGACCGCGTGGTGATGTATTTCGGAATAATGAGAAATCCCTTGTGTGCGTCAATCAATTCGACAACGGTCAAAGCGCCGAGCAGGAAGAAAAGCAGCTCGCCAATATTGCCCGTGTGGTGCAGCAAATGTTCCCGCAAACCGACATCGTGCCCGGGTTGTGCCGCATATATGGCCCAAAGGAGTCCGCCGGACATCAGCGCCGGTACGGACTTGTCCACATGGGTAAACTCTTCAAATGAAACCAGCAAATAGCCGAGAATGAAAACGATAATGAGTAGAGTCATGGGTGATTATTGTTGTTTGGTGGAGCAAAAAGGCGCTCAGGCCATGTTGAAATAGGCGTTTTCAATGATTTTTTGTTGGTAAAATTCAAACAACTGTTCTTCCATGAATTCAAATTGAAGACGGGAATAAAGTTGTGCCAGTTCGACGGATTGAACGCTGGAACGCTTTTTTACCCCCTCCAGATAATATCGGAAGGCACAAATTTCAAAATTGTGTTTCAACTGCTGATAGGCATGGTCAGTCTCAAAGGATTGTGTAAAATCCGGTAAATTGGCCGGATTGGTCAACCAGCGCTGTTCGCGTTCGGTAAACAGGCAATTGGTCGCGCCTGGCTCTCCAAATGTGGCCCATTGATGCGTCGAAATTTTGAGGCTGATCAAGGTAATGAGTTTGTTGATGTATTGCTGCTCCGTGCTATGAGGTTGCGCCAGCGAAGCCAGGTTGGACAATCGCTGGAATGTAATTGCCAGGCCAAAACAATTATAAGGATCAATGGAAAACTCTTGCCGTGCAGACCTGAAATAGTAAAGCGCTTCCAATAAACTCTCCAGATCACCCTCAACACGTTTGCCGTTTTCGAGTTGTATGGTGCCTTCACCCGGATTGGTCGCGAATTCCAGAAAAGTATAGGCAGCATTGCTGTATCCCAGTCCACAGATTTTTCTGGTATCGCGAATATTGGACTGTAATGAAGCAATTTCAGCGGCTTTCAGGTAGGAATTGATGGCAGAGCTGGCATTTTCGGCCAGGTTATTGGTGATGCTTGCCTCTTGATGAACATGTCCTTTTTTACTCATGCTTAAGGTCGAAAAACGGTCGTCTTACACCAGACCAATGTACAGGTGAATTAACTCCTCCCTCAATTGCCGGTCTGTCGAGCGGGGATTATTCAAAGCAGCGCCAAAATATTCGATCGCCTTATCGTATTTCGTTGCATCGCCGGATTCATGAGCCTTGGCATAGTAGAGCGAACCCAGCATGAATTGTATGTCTTTTCCAGGATTTTCAAAGGTTTCAAGGTGCTGGATTTGGGAGTCCAGGTGAATACCCAGATATATCGGATTTCGTGTTGTAATGCTTTGCCAGAGTTCTTTTTCCCTGATTTGTGTGAGGGTTTTTGAGGTGGTCAGCACCTTTGATTCTTCCTGCTGCATTCGATCGCGTATTTCTTCTACTTTTTTCAAGTCATCTCCAAACCGGAATAAGATGATCGCAGCGCCTATACTAAACAACAGTGCAACCATCTCCAGAATGCCAATGGTGTTGTCAAAGATAGAAGTCGCTTCTTCCATGCGCTCATAGCGCTCCAACAGTTGCGAACTCAGTTCCATGGCCGTTTGGGTGTTGTTCATCAGGTCTTTTCTGGACTGGAATTCGGTTGTCGTGGAAAGGAGTAATGAGTTTACCCATGCCGTATCCAGGGTTTTGCCACTCAACCCTTTTTTCAAGTTCAGGTTAAGGCTATCAAGGCGCTTTTTAACATCCAATCGGTAAGCGCTGCTATCCCACTTGCCGGAATACTGATGGCGATTTTTGAGGCTTGCATCAATAATGGAGTTGAGGTCGCTGATCGCTTTAGTCCTGTTTCGTTCATTTTCATACCTCAGATATCCATACATGCCAATGAAAAAAAGGAGAAACAGGATGATGATGCGCATTAAGAGTTGGCCGGAAAATATTTTATTCCAAAAGGTAAATGAATTCTTCTCCATATCCGGGTTTTGATAGTTTTCCGCAAACATATTACAAAACAGCGTTGAAAACACATAAAATACCGACCACAGCACGCTAAAATCGGTCAAAATTTCTCCATTGCAAAAGGCCGTTCCGGCGTTTGTCAAAAAAAAATGAAAAAAATTTTTAAAACAATTTGATTATTTAAAACAAATCATGTTATCTTTGTTTTATAATTGAAACAGTAATCATCTCAAAACGAGCAGGTTATGGAACTTGAAGTTTTGCAAAGTAAACATGGTACCCAGGTTGTCACCGCCAGCAACCTACATTCTGTTTTAAATCTCCCGCTCCGGCAGTACGCCGCGCAGGTCCGCCGATGGTTGCGCGACATCTATGAATTTGGTGATGGCACCATGCGCAAACCGCAGATGTACCGCGACTATGCCAAGCGCCCGCGCCCCGGGCAGCCCATCGAGGATTTTTACCTGACGCTTGAGTTGGCCAAATTGATCGCGTTGCGCTCGAACAGTCGTGATAAATTGCGCTGCGCGCGCTTGCTGGATACCTTCCTGAACAATGGTCAGATGAATCTTTTTCAGCAGGCTGCCTGACCGCAAGCCCTGAAAACACGCATTTTCATCCGGCGTTTTGACGCATTTATCCAACAGATTTCGTTGGCTGGTTTTCCTTTGGCTAATCTTGTCGTGTCAAGAATCAATTGTTGGTCATCTTTTCAACTGAAAAATTGGCCACATGTTCGGGCATTGTAACGCAAACAGCAACCGACTTTTCAGATTATGCAATCAGCACCGCGCAAACGCAATCGCAAACTCCTTTACGCTCTCGCCGGACTTGTCCTGCTCCTGATTATTGCTGCAGCCATCAAGGCGCGGCAGCAACCCAAAGGCGAAGAAGTAACCGCTGAAAAAGCCGAAAAACGTACTATCCGTGAAACGGTCAGCGCTTCCGGCAAAATTTTCCCCGAAACTGAGGTGAAAATCAGTTCCGACGTTTCTGGCGAGGTCATCGAATTATATGTCAAAGAAGGCGACTCGGTCACTGTCGGTCAGGTGTTGGCTAAAATCCGCCCTGACGAGTACCAAAGTATGGTCGAACAAGGCGAAGCCTCTGTCAATACCGCCCGCGCCCAACGCCAGATCAGTGGCTCCAATGTTCAGAGCAGCAACGCTCAAATTGAACAACTCCGTGCTGATCGCCGCCGCGCTGAATCACAAATGGAAATGGCGCGTAAATCGTTCGAACGCAATGAAAAACTCTACAAAGACGGCGTCATTTCTGCTGCCGAATTTGAAACAGCCCAAAATGCTTTCAAAACTGCGGAAAGTGCGCTGGCAGTAGCCGATGCGGCCCTGAAAGCATCTGAAAGTAATCTGGCCTCAGCCAAAGAAAATGTGCGTGTTACGGAGTTTGGTATTAGCAGCGCCTCGGCCCGCTTGAAAGAACTCCGCACCAGCCTGCAAAAGACCATTATCACAGCGCCCGTTAGCGGCATTGTCAGCAAATTATCCGTTGAAAAGGGCGAACGCGTGGTCGGTACGCTTCAAATGAGCGGTACCGAAATGATGCGCATCGCTAACCTGCGCAGTATGGAAGTACAGGTGGATGTGAGCGAAAACGACATCCTGAAAGTCAGCGTCGGTGATGAAGCCGACCTTGAAGTGGATGCATACCTTGGCCGTAAATTCAAAGGTAAAGTCACTGAAATTGGCAACTCGGCCAGCAACCTGACCTCTATTGGAGGCGCCAGCCTCAATACCGATCAGGTGACCAATTTTATTGTAAAAATTCGCGTTGACCCAACCTCTTACACCGATCTGGTGCAGGATAAACGCCAATATCCATTCCGGCCTGGCATGTCTGCTTCGGTAGATATTTTCACGCATGTTGCTGAAAACACACTTACCGTACCGATTATTTCAGTGACCGCCCGCGAGGATAAAAAAGAGGAAAAGGATGATGCTGCACCCAATACCGAAAAAGAAGAACACAAATCCCTGAACGACATTAAAGAAATCGTATTTGTCGTGACAGGCGATACCGTTGCTGTTCGCGAAGTAAAAACCGGCATCCAGGATAATGACCACATCGAAATCCTGAGTGGTATTCAGGAAGGTGATATGGTGGTATCCGGCCCATATTCAGCCATTTCCCGCAAACTGGAAAGCGGTTCCCGCATTCAGGTGACAGACAAAAACAAGGATGGAAAGGGAAAGAAGAGCGGAATCAGCGTGAAGATTGAATGATTTTTGCTGGTTATTTGTGGAATTGTGTATTTGGTTATTTGTGTATTTGTTTAATTGTATGTCATAACCAAATAACCAAATAACCGAATACACAGTAACTTCAAACACGGTTACGAAACTTTCAAAGTTTCGTAACCGTCAAGCGGCGGGGCCAGTCCTTTTATTGGGGCTGGCCCTGTTGTTTTTCACTTGTCTGAAATTTGTTATGTTTAAGGCAAGAAAAGCGACTTCAATTCGTTCTTCCCACCACCCGCCCCGCAGAGCCGCTTTTATCCAACAGTTTTCATGCGCCTCGCCTTTACAATCGTTTTCTTTTTCACCCTATCCCTTTTTTCGTTACACGCCCAATGTCCCGCTTTCCAGCTCGCTGATTTGCAATCGGCCCAGCGCGGTGGCCAGGGCAGTATCGAAGTCCTTGGTTTTGACCTGACCAAAGAGAATGCCGCCAACCTGCGCTATGATCGCTGCTGGATTACCCGCTCCAATGGGAAGGAACTTTATTCACAAGTGATCTGGCTGAATAAGCAAACTGGCAACATCACTTTCCTGACCAACGATGAGACCGCTTTTCTGAATTTGCGCCGACAGATAGAGGAGCGCAATGGCTCGACCGCTACTCTCGGACAGTCCGATTTTTATGTTGGCAGGGTATTCAAATATGAGTTTTTCAGGCAAAACCTGGACGGCCTGGAATATTTTGCCACATCTATCAAGCCTAAATAGGCTTTAAAGGTTTTTTATCGCAGTCAGCCCAACTTTCAACAACGTTCAACCACATTCAACCACTTCAACTCAAACCAGGTGCACCGACATTTCCTCCACGTCGCGGATGCGCACATCTATATGGTCGCGCAGGGTTGTTGCCAATGACAGACCCACGTAGTCGGCCTTGATCGGGAATGATTTATGCGTTCTGTCCACCAGAACGGCCACTTCCACCCTTTTGGGCAGCACATTCAGCAGGGGCTGAACGGCATAAAAGATCGTTCGCCCGGTATTGGCCACGTCATCCACGATAATGACCGGCCGGTCGCGCAGTTGATCGGGTTCCAGTTCGATACAGGGCTGATATTCCAGCGGATTGGCCGGATTGAGCCGAATGCGCGTCAGGGTGATACGCAGGCCTTTGAGTTCCAGTGCTTCCAGTTCGTTCAACAACAGTTTGGCGAAGCCCAAACCGTTGTTGTTCATGCCGGCCAGAATGACTTCTGCTTCTCCGAAATTACGCTCCAGAATTTCTATGGCGATGCGTCGAATTTTCTGTTTAATCTGGCGATCAGCAAGTATTTGCATGAGTTACTTTTAAAAATGACTGAAATATTCCTTTGGCAAAGGTAAGCAAGGTATTTTTCGCCCGAAAATAGTTTGCACATATATGATTCAATCCATTTTGTTCTTGTTGATTACCGGCTTTTCCGGTTGGTATGCTTACAAAGGGTTCAGCAGGGTTTATCGAAACATCATGCTGGGAAAGGCCGAAGCGACAACCGGCGATACAGGTGAACGTTGGAAAAACATGATGCTCGTCGCTCTGGGGCAGCAAAAAATGTTTAAAAACTGGATTCCGGCGGTACT
>JADZBJ010000306.1 GCA_020852155.1 Saprospiraceae bacterium
ACATCGGTTTGCAGGTTTATATGGATCGTTCGACCGATATTCACCTGCCGTTCTGGGACACGGTTCAACATATCTTTTTCATAACCATTATTCCGGCCTTCGTGGGCATTTCCATACGACGGCATTCTCCACGTTTTGCGCAGCGCATTCAGAAACCAGCCAAATACGTCATGTTGGCCCTGTTGGGCATTGTTTTTGCCGTGAAATTGTTCGGAGGAAAAAGCGCCGGAGGATCAGGGCTTAGTCTGGCAGATTTCTGGTTGATTACCCCTTTTGCCCTGCTGCAAAACCTCTTTTGTTTGTTTTTTGGGTATTCCCTGATGCGTTATATGGGTCAATTGCACCCTTCGCGTATTACAGCGGCCATGGAAAGCGGCGTTCAAAATACCACACTGGCCTTTTTGATTGCCTCCAATATGCTGCAAAATCAGGAAATGGTCAAACCCGCGTTGGTGTATTCCATGTATTCATTCTGGACAGCCTGCGCTTTTGCCTGGATAGCCAATCGGCTGCATCAACACCAACTCACTGCTGCCGAAGCCGCCGCCGACGCTGAAGAACAAAAAAATGACGAGGAAGAAGATGATGAATGATGAATGATGAATGATGAATGATGAATGATGAATGATGAATGATGAATGATGAATGATGAATAACTAATTGATATCCAAGCAATTAAACACTTTTTTTTTAAAAAAATTTGTTTTTGTTTCATTAAAACGCCGCATTGCCTCAAGCCAAACAAATTTTGAAGACCAATACACCTTCAATCCATGAAGAAACACATCGTTATCGCTGTTTCATTATTGACTTTTTTTACACAGGCATTCGCACAACAGCCTGTAAAAAAGGATAGTATTCCTGCTACAGACAAGCATCTGGCTGTAAAATTTCGGTTTTTCAGGAAATACTATGAAGGAAACCAAAGAATAGGCCGGCTTGAGTTCCTGGACAAATTAGCCACCGATCCTTCCTCCTTTAAAAAATATAAATCGGGTAGAAATTGGGTAATTCTAGGCGGCGTCATCGGTATTCCGTCAGCATGGGTCTTTGCAAGAACAATTGGCAGCGCCCTCCCAGGCGGGCAATTAGTATATAAAAACAGACTTGCGCTCAGCCTCTTGGGTACTGCCACCGCTACTGTCCTGGATTTCAAAGGCAAATCGAAAATGAGAAAAGCCGTGCGCGATTATAACCGGTCTATTGACTCCGGCATTGGCTACCATTTCAATATCAACGAAGATGGCGTCGGGCTGGCTATTCAGTTCTGATGCGGGATAAAATCAATTCAACTACTATTGTCAACTCAAAGTGAGTTTGAACAAATCGAGTCTGTAAATTATTAAAAATCAATTAAATACGGATATAATTCACTTTAAGACTAAGTTCAATCCATGAAAAAACACATCATCATCGCTTTGTCATTTTTAGCGCTGGTCGCTCAAGCCTTTGCGCAGCAATCTGCACAGCCTGACAATGTTGCAGCAAAAAATGAAAAGTACCTCGCAATCAAATTTGGGCTTTTTAAAAAATACTATGAAGGAGGGGAAACGATCAGCAAGTACGCATTTGAGGAGAAAATTAAAACCAACCCGTTAGGATACAAACAATACAGGTCGGGTAAAAACATGATGATTACATCTAATATTATAGGTATCCCATCAGGATTTATTTTTGGCTATCAACTTGGTTATATCTTGTTTGACCGCCGGAGCACCACTTATTACTCTCGTAGAGGACCCAATAATATAGTTTTACTGGTCAGTGGTTTTGCCTGGGGAACGGCCGTGGGACTTGAATACGCAGGCAAAACGAAAATTATTAAATCTATTCGCACCTACAACCAATCCGTTAACCCCGGCATTGGCTACCGCCTGGGCATCACCCCAAATGGATTTGGGCTGGGCTTACAGTTTTGAGGTCAGCGCGATTTTCTATATAGTGTTTGTTTTTGCTTCGCCCCTGTCAAAGCAGATGCATACCTCGCCCGGAGGTGTGTAAAAAAAATTACCCTGGATCTTTCTCAAGTGGAAAAACCCGGATGTAAGGAAGAATTGCCCTGGTTTTGGGCCTGTACCTATGCACGCCAAATCAGTGAAATAAATCCTGCTCACTGACATGCTTCAATAACTCCAGCCGCCGATCCAGTTCTGCATTCCGATATTCAAAATAACGATGAAAACAATAAGCCAGCCCTGCGAGCAACAGCAGCCACAGCAATCCGAAGCGCAGGACTTCTGACTTACTGATTTGATGAAATTTTTTACCGTTGTGTTGTGGATGATGTTCTGCCATCTGTGTGCAAAGGAGGCTGTATTTACCTGGAATGCAGTAAAAAGTAGCGTTACAAAAGCGTTACAACTGCATCATGATGCATAAAAAGGAACATTTTACCTCATTATAGAAGGCAACGCTTTTAAAGTGATGACCGTTAGGCATAGATTGACTACACTAACTTCAACGATATCACATGAAAGTAAAAATGATTTTGCCGGCGCTGGCAGAGGCAGAAAGTCCCTTTTGGCGCCCCATCAAATACTCGCTTTTCCCGCCTTTAGGACTGGCGACACTCGCAGCCTACCTGTCGCCTGACGATGACATTGACCTTCAGGATCAACACGTGGAAAAACTGAACCTGGATGACAATCCGGATTTGGTCATCATTCAGGTTTATATCACCAATGCTTACAGGGCTTATCAGATCGCCGATCATTACAGGAGTCGCGGCGCTTATGTGCTGCTCGGCGGGTTGCATGTAACATCGCTGCCCGAAGAAGCCGCCCCGCATGCCGATAGCATTTTTATTGGTCCCGGCGAGGATACCTTCCCGCAATTCCTGACAGATTATAAAAATAGAAATCCGAAAAAGGTGTACAGTTCGAGCCTTCGTACCTTGACTGGCATCCCTCCGATTCGGCGCGACCTCATCAAAAGAAACAGATACCTGGTGCCCAACTCCATTGTGGTATCCAGAGGGTGCCCGCACCATTGTGATTTCTGCTATAAAGATGCCTTCTTTGAAGGCGGACGGTCATTCTACACACAAGTCGTTGATGACGCCCTGTCCGAGATTGACCGATTGCCCGGCAGGCATTTGTATTTTCTGGATGACCATTTACTGGGCAATGCCAAATTCGCCACAGAACTTTTCGAAGGTATGAAAGGCATGAACCGGGTGTTTCAAGGCGCTGCCACTGTTGACTCCATCTTGCGGGGAAATTTGATCGAAAAAGCAGCCGAGGCAGGTTTGCGTAGTTTATTCGTCGGATTTGAAACGTTTTCTCCCGAAAATCTGCGACAAAGCAACAAAAAACAAAACCTGGAAAAAGATTACATACAGGCCGTCAACAGGCTTCATTCACTGGGCATTATGATTAACGGCAGTTTTGTATTCGGCCTGGATGAAGACGACCCCGATGTGTTCAAACGCACCGTAGAATGGGGCGTAAAAAATGCCATTACCACTTCCACTTATCATATTCTAACACCTTATCCGGGCACCAAACTCTTTAAAACCATGGAAGAGCAAGGCCGAATCCTGACCCGAAACTGGGATTTGTACGACACGCGAAACGTGGTTTATCAAACCAAAAACCTCACCGCCGAACAATTAAAACACGGCTATCATAGGGCGTATGACGAGTTCTACAGTTGGCGGAATATCGCCAGGGCAAGTCTTCAGCACGAATCCGCCAAGCATAAATTGAAGCATTTTTGCTACACCGGCGGATGGAAAAAATTCGAACCCGTCTGGAATTTTCTGATTAAAACCCACAGCCTGAATCACATCCTTCCGGTTTTAGAGTCCGTTCTCTCCAGAGTTAAGCCATCGCAAAGCCATGTGGAAAAACTCGAGCCTGTTCATGCCTGAAAAATTTTATGAATCTTTCAAATACTGGTAAAAAATAAGCCACCCCGATTTTGTCAACCAGGATGGCTCGAATTTTAACCATAATGCATTTTATTCTTACAGATCAAAGCGGTCGAGGTTCATGACCTTGTTCCAGGCTTTGATAAAATCGCGAACAAATTTGCCTTCTGCATTGGCATAGCCATACACTTCGGCAATGGCCCTCAACTCAGAGTTAGAGCCAAAAATCAGGTCAGCACGTGTGGCAGTCCATTTCATCTGACCATTGGTGCGGTCAACGCCTTCAAAAATTTCGCCAGCATCTGATACAGGTTTCCAGACAGTACTGAAATCAAGCAAATTTACGAAAAAGTCATTCGTAAGCGTTTGCGGACGATGCGTGAATACACCGTGTTTAGAGCCGTTGTAGTTGGTATCCAGCACGCGCATACCACCGATCAGGGCCGTCATTTCAGGTGCAGTCAGTTGAAGCAACTGCGCTTTATCTACAAGCATTTCCTCTGTTGGCAGGGTGAAACGCGCGTTTTTGTAATTGCGGAAGCCATCGGCTTTAGGTTCCATCACGGCGAACGATTCTACGTCTGTTTGTTCGGCGCTGGCGTCTGTGCGGCCAGGCGTGAACGGTACAGTAACTTTATGTCCTGCGGCCTGTGCGGCTTTCTCAATGCCCGCAGCGCCGCCCAGTACGATCAAATCAGCCAGGGAAATTTTCTTACCGCCCGATTGTGCAGCATTGAAATCGCGCTGAATACCTTCGAGTACATCCAGCACTTTATTCAATTGTGCCGGGTTATTCACTTCCCAGTATTTCTGTGGAGCCAGGCGAATGCGCGCGCCATTAGCGCCGCCGCGCTTGTCTGAGCCGCGGAAGGTTGCCGCAGAAGCCCATGCCGTCGAAACCAGTTCTGAAACACTCAAGCCAGATGACAGCAATCGCGCTTTCAGGTTGGCAATATCCCCATCGTTGACTAATTCATGATCAACAGCAGGCACAGGGTCTTGCCAAATCAGCACTTCCTGTGGCGCCTCAGGGCCAAGGTAGCGTGAACGCGGCCCCATGTCGCGGTGGGTCAGTTTGAACCATGCTCTGGCAAATGCGTCGGCGAAATCATCGGGATTTTCAAAAAAGCGGCGTGAAATTTTTTCGTAAGCCGGATCGAAACGCAGGGCCAGGTCGGTGGTCAGCATGATGGGGGCATGACGTTTTGACGGGTCATGTGCATCAGGCACTGTTCCTTCGCCCATGCCATGTTTCGGCTTCCACTGTTGCGCTCCGGCTGGGCTTTTTGTCAGTTCCCATTCATAACCGAACAGATTCCAGAAGAAGTTATTGCTCCATTTCGTTGGCGTGGTGGTCCAGGCGCCTTCCAGACCGCTGGTAATGGTATCCACACCACGGCCGGAGTTAAAACTGCTTTTCCAGCCAATACCCATGTCTTCCATGCTGGAGCCTTCCGGATTTGCACCCACGAGAGCCGCATCGCCAGCGCCGTGGCATTTACCGAAGGTGTGACCACCTGCGATCAGGGCCACCGTTTCTTCGTCATTCATGGCCATGCGCGCAAATGTTTCGCGGATGTCGCGTGCAGCGGCCAGCGGATCGGGATTTCCGTTAGGGCCTTCCGGGTTGACATAAATCAAGCCCATTTGAACGGCCGCCAAAGGATTTTCCAGGTCGCGGTCGCCAGTATAGCGATTATCGGCCAGCCATTCCTTTTCAGCGCCCCAGTAGATGTCTTGTTCTACTTCCCAAATGTCTTCGCGGCCACCGGCAAATCCAAAGGTTTTGAAACCCATGGATTCCAGCGCGCAGTTGCCAGCCAGAATCATCAGGTCAGCCCAGGAGATGCTGTTGCCGTATTTATTTTTGATCGGCCAAAGCAGCATACGCGCTTTGTCGAGGTTGGCATTGTCGGGCCAGCTGTTTACCGGAGCAAAACGCTGATTGCCTGTGCCTGCGCCCCCGCGACCGTCGCCGACGCGATAAGTGCCTGCACTGTGCCAGGCCATGCGAATGAACAACGGACCATAGTGACCATAGTCGGCGGGCCACCAGTCCTGAGAATCCGTCATTAATTCAAAAATATCCTGCTTGACTGCCTTCAAGTCCAGTTGGCTAAAGGCTTCAGCATAATTAAAATCAGGATCCATCGGATCTGACAGTGAGGAATGTTGGCGTAAACTGCCTAAATCAAGACGATTAGGCCACCAGTCTTTATTGGTCGTGCTTTTTTTTGCAGAAGCGCCGGTGAAAGGGCATTTACTTTCTTTAGAAGAACTCATATTGTGTGGTGGGTGAAAGAATAATGAATGGGTGATTTGGAGAGATTATCTATGAAAAAAGGCGTTTGAACATCTTTTCCGCCGCTAAATTACTTACCATTTTTTATTTACAAAAACGATATTTTAGATCATAATATCTACAATGTAGATACCTTTGAATTATGAACATTCAGCAGTTTCAATACATTCTTGCCGTGTCTGAAATGCGGCATTTTGAGCAGGCCGCAGACAAGTGCGCGATTTCACAATCTACCCTCAGTACCATGATCGGGCGGTTTGAAGATGAGATCGGCATCAAGATTTTTGACCGGAAAACCAAGCCGGTATCTATCACCAGAGATGGTGAGGCATTGATACGGCAATTAAAAATCATCATGAAAGACCTTAATTCTCTTGAAAATATGATTCAGGAGATGAAAGGCGAGATGGAAGGGCATTTAAGTATTGGCGTCATCCCGACAGTAGCGCCCCATTTGATGCCATTATTCCTGTCGCGGTTTGCCAATCGCTTTCCCAAGGTAAATATCATTGTTCAGGAAATGATCACCCCGGAGATACAGCGTTCGCTGAAAGACGGCAACCTTGATATTGGAATTGCTGCAATTCCACTTGAAGACCCTTATTTGCAGGAATACCCCTTGTACAAAGAGCCTTTTTTACTGTTTGACTACTATTCGAATAACATCAGTGAGAAAGAAATCAATATCGAGGACATTGACTATGCTCATTTGTTATTGCTCACTGAAGGGCATTGTCTGCGCAATCAGGTGGAACAAATTTGCGGTTTTTCAAGTCGCAATGAGCGTTTATCTATGAATTTTGAGTTCAAAGCCGGTTCGATTGACAGCCTGATCCGATTTACCAAAGCCTATAAAGGCATTACCCTTTTGCCTTGGTTATCCACGTCCGAACTCAGCAGCGAGGACCGTAAAAGGTTGGTTTCATTTGCCTCTCCGGTGCCAATACGCTCCATCGGACTGGTGGTTCATGAAAACTTTGTCAAAAAGCGTATGCTGTACGAATTGCAGTCCATCATCCGGGCGGAAGTACAACCCCTCATCAATATTCAGGCAGAAGAACGGCTGGTGAAACCGTTTAAATGAGTGGTTAGTTGGGGATTTGGTTATTTGGTTATTTGGTTAAATTCATCCACTCAAAGCAGTTCTTTCCTTGAGGCAACGTAGTCGCGCCAGCGTTCGATGACTTTTTGCATGTCTTCCGGCAATTCGGATTCAAAGCGGAGGTGTTCGCCGGTTTTGGGGTGTTTGAAGCCCAATACTTTGGCATGTAGCGCCTGACGAGGCAGCATTTTCAGGTTATTCTCAACGAATTGCTTGTACTTGGAATGCAGTGTACCCTTCAGGATTTGATTACCCCCGTAGCGCGGGTCGCCAAAAAGAGTATGACCAATGGATTTCATGTGTACCCTGATCTGGTGCGTGCGGCCGGTTTCCAGTTGGCACTCCACGAGGGCGCAATAATAAAAACGCTCGATCACGCGCCAGTGCGTGACTGCCCATTTGCCTTCATCACCTTCGGGAAACACCATAAACAACTTGCGGTCATTCGGATTACGGCCAATATTGCCCCGAATCGTTCCGCTGTCTTTTTCAGGATCGCCCCATACAATAGCCTGATATCGCCGCTCAATGGTGTGGTGAAAAAACTGGTTGGCCAGGTGCGTCATCGAAAAATCATTCTTGGCCACGACCATCAACCCTGTGGTATCTTTATCAATACGGTGTACAATGCCTGCACGACTGGATTCATTGCCTTCCATGACTGGCATTTCCTTCATTTTTTCCTGTAAATGCCAGGCCACTGCATTGACCAGGGTGCCATTCGGAATACCTACGCCCGGATGCACCGCCAGACCAAATGGCTTGTTGACAACCATGACATCGTCGTCTTCATAGACAATATCCAGGGGAATATCCTGCGGCATGATGTCGTACACATCTTCCAGCGATTTGGGCAGGACGATGCTGATAACATTGCCGGGTTTGACTTTGTAATTAGGCTTGACTTCGCGGTCATCTACCCTGACTGAGCCAACGCGAATGGCGTTTTGAACCTTGTTGCGCGAACGGTTGGCCAGCCGGTCCATCAGAAATTTATCCAGTCGAATCACGTTCTGTTTGTTGTCGGCAACGATGCGGTGTTGTTCAAAATATTCTTCTGACGAATTACTGTCATCTGCTTCAGCGCCTTGCTCTGCACTATGCTCCGTCGGATCTGTCTGTGAGGGAAAATTGCTATCAGTTTCGTTGAGTTCTTGAATCATGCTTCAATGAATTATCTATGCGGGGCGCTCAAAGGTACGTATTTTGGATGGATGGGGGTTTGGTCTATCTTTACCCCCTGAAAAAATTCAAATTTATGCCCTCCCTGAACCATTTTTCAAATTTCAAATTTCAAATTTCAAATTTCAAATTTCAAATCGTACATTTTTTTAATTTGAAATTTGAAATCTCCCATTTGAAATTTGAAAAGTAGATTCATCACCTTGAAGATTGAACATGAATATAGTTACCCTGACCCTGAATCCGGCTTTGGACAAAAGCACCGAAACGGAACAATTGATACCCGAACAAAAATTACGCTGCTCGCCCATGCGCATTGACGCGGGCGGTGGCGGCATTAATGTTTCCAAAGGTGTCAGCAAACTGGGCGGAAAGAGCATCGCGGTATTTCCGGTAGCCGGGCACAATGGCCAGGTGCTACGCCAATTGGTCGAAGCACAAAACATCACCACACAAGTCATTGAACTATCGGGCGAAACGCGCGAGAACATTGCCGTAACTGCCACCCATACCAACCAGCAATTCAGGTTCACGCTGCCGGGCAATGCGCTTGACCCAAAAGATGCTGACAGGTGCCTGCAACTGATAGAGAACATCAAGCCTCAGTACCTCGTGGCCAGTGGAAGTTTGCCGCCGGGGTTACCCGCCGAATATTTCGAGAAAGTAGCGGCATTTGCCAAAACAATCGGCGCGCGGTTTATTCTGGATACTTCGGGTGCCGCCCTGGCCGCAGCAGCAGATGAAGGCTTGTTTCTGCTCAAGCCCAATATAGGCGAACTGGCGGCGCTGGTGGGCAGCCCCAAACTGGAAATGAATGAAGTGGATGATGCGGCGCTTGAAATCATCCGACAAGGCAAATGCGAAGTGGTCGTGGTATCGCTCGGCCCACAGGGCGCTTTGCTGGTCACGCGCGATGGCTTCGAACACGTTCCGGCGCCGATGGTGGATAAAAAAAGTACCGTTGGCGCAGGCGACAGCATGGTTTCAGGTATGGTTTGGGCACTGGCGCAGGGCATGGATTTCAGGCAAATGGCGCGCTGGGGTGTCGCTTGCGGGTCAGCAGCGACGATGAACGCAGGAACACAACTTTTCGAGGTCAATGATGTGCGCAACCTGCTGAAGTGGATTAAAATGTATGGAGAGCGCTATCGGTTTCGCGATTTTTAATTTTTAAATATACGTATATTTAAAAATTAAATAACACTAAAAAGACAATGACTTTCATTTCTTTTGTTTTTAAAAACGATTTTTTGAATAGCCTGCAAACAAAAATCGCTTGCTAACTTTGCCGTTTCGCACACGATGTTTCATTCATTCTCATGATAAATCTGATACTTTTCGGCCCTCCAGGATCGGGCAAGGGCACACAAGCGGCTAAATTAGTTGACCATTTTAATCTGGTTCATATCAGCACCGGCGATTTGTTTCGCTACGAGATGGGCAATAATACGCCGCTCGGACTGGAAGCAAAATCCTACATGGCCAAGGGCCAACTCGTACCTGACAGTGTTACCATCGGCATGTTAAAAAACAAGGTGGATCAACACCCCGAAGCGCAAGGCTTCATCTTTGACGGTTTCCCGCGCACAATTCCGCAGGCAGAGGCACTTGACCAATTGCTCAACGGCATGAAAGCGCCCATTACGGCGCTCGTTAAACTGGATGTCGGCGACGAGGAAATTGTTCAGCGTATTCTCGGCCGTGGCGCAACATCCGGCCGCACTGACGACAACGATGAATCGGTCATTCGCAAGCGCATTGACGTGTATAAAAGCGAAACCACACCGGTTTATGACTTTTACGACGAACAAGGGAAAAGCCACAGCGTTTCAGGCACGGGTACTATCGAGGAAATTTTTGATCGCCTGACGACCCTGATCGAAGGCCTGAGTTAGTCTTGATGTGCCGAAAAAACGGCTTTTAATCGTCAGTTTTTTCAGTACACAATAAAATACGCATTTGCAAAGAGGCATTGTTGTCAAACTTGCTACTTTTGGGCGTTCAAAAACCCGAATATGGCACTTTCGTCCAATCCATGGCAGGCACTTTGGAGCCGCTTACCGGCGCCGCTTCAAAACAAGTACTACCTGACGCTGGTTGTTTTCTTCTTCATCCTGGTCTTCCTGGATAAACACAGTCTTTGGACACAGTGGCGACTACACCGCGCACAACAACGACTGGAAGACGATCGTACGTTTTATCAGGAAAAAATCAAGGAAGCACGCGAAGAAGCCGAAGACTTCGAAGGAACCAAAGAAAAATTCGCCCGCGAACATTACTACATGAAACGCCCCAACGAAGATGTTTTCATTATTCAGGGGGAAAAAGAGTAGTCCAACTTACAGTCACTAACCAACCATATCATTCCTAACGAATGTCAGTTTTAGTTAATAAACATTCACGCATCATCGTGCAAGGCTTTACCGGCAAGGAAGGCACTTTCCACGCAGAACAGATGCTGGCCTATGGCACCAACGTTGTCGGCGGCGTAACACCGGGCAAAGGCGGACAAACCCACCTTGACCGCCCGGTATTTAATACCGTCGAAGATGCCGTTAAAGGCGCTGGCGCCGACACTTCCATCATCTTTGTTCCACCGGCTTTTGCAGCAGATGCTATCATCGAAGCCGCCGCTTCCGGTATCAAAGTTATTGTTGCCATCACGGAAGGTATTCCGATTCAGGATATGGTGCGCGCCAAAGCGTATATCTCGAATAAGGATGTTCGCCTCATCGGTCCCAACTGCCCGGGTATCATCACGCCCGACGAAGCCAAAGTAGGTATCATGCCCGGTTTCGTGTTCAAACGCGGCCCCATCGGTCTGGTGTCCAAATCAGGCACCCTGACATACGAAGCAGCCGACCAGGTGGCTAAAGCCGGTCTGGGTATCACCACAGCCATCGGTATCGGCGGCGACCCGATCATCGGCACCACTACCCGCGAAGCCATCGAACTGTTTATGAACGACCCCGAAACTGAAGCCATCGTAATGATCGGCGAAATCGGTGGCGGACTGGAAGCAGAAGCAGCCCGCTGGATCAGCGCTAATGGCAATAAAAAACCGGTATTTGGCTTTATCGCCGGCCAAACGGCCCCTAAAGGCCGCAAAATGGGCCACGCAGGCGCTATCGTCGGCGGTGCTGACGATACAGCAGCAGCCAAAATGCGCATCATGGCCGAAAACGGTATTCACGTATTAGAATCACCCGCACAAATCGGCGCTACTGTCAAGCGTATTTTTGGAGGACGGTAAGAAGGTTGAAAGTTGAAATTGTTGAAAGTTGAAGGGGTTGAAAGTTGTTGAAAGTTGAAGGGGTTGAAAGTTGAAGGTTGTTGAAGGGGTTGAAAGTTGAAGGGCATTTTCGCCCGCAAATGATGCAAAAAATCTGCGTTATCTGCGTTTTAAATCTGCGTTATCTGCGGGAATCTAAATGACGAGGAGGATTAAATTTTTACGCGAATTTCAAATACATAAAACCACACCTGTCACACGGACAGGTGTGGTTTTTTATTAGACTTGTTGCGACGGGGTGCTATTTATGCGATGCGGTCAAATTTTATTTTATTCGGCGTTAAAATTTTCGTCGAATCGCCCGCATGCGACTGCAAATTTTGCCTTGACTAAAATAAAATTTGCCTCCACCTCGCACAAATGCCCCCATCGCAACAAGTCTATTTCAGGCCACTATCATATCGTCCTGCCGCTTGAGGGTCAGCATGTCGTAAATGATTTTCACCCAAATGAGAATACAGGGTACAGCCTTTAAGACAAGCGGCTCGACAAATTCTCTTCTTACATACCTTGGAAAAAGGTCAGTTGGCGACAACGTTGTCAGTACAAAGGCGCTGATGAAAAGGGCAACATTCAGGGCATTTTTTTCGGCCTTGACAAACCACAGAGCGACGCCGGTCATGGCTATGATAAAGGTCGGCGATTCGGCCTTGTGGTTAAAAATAATGACCCAAAGCAGGATGGAGCACAACAGCAAGTACCTGAACATATATTCGCGGTAGTTCCTGAAGTTGTAAAATGGCAGGAGGAAAATAACAATGCCGGAAATGACAATGATTTGCTTGTTGACTTCTACGGAAAACCAGGCCTGTAACCAACCCATCACGGACAAGCCTAAAGAGGCGTCGTGGTCGTTGGCCAATATGTTCATGAAACTGTGGTAGAGTTTTCCATACTGATCCAGATCAATCAGCAGCAAGGGCGACGCCAACAAAAGCACTGTCCAAAACACCGTATAAAGCGCCGATTTCCATTTCTGAGGATAAAACAGAAACAGCGCAAAGGCTACAATGCCAAACAACTTGATGAAAACCGAGAATACGACACAGAAGGCAGCCCACAAGTGTTTGTTTCGTTCCAGCAACCCAAATGAAAACACGATCAAACCAGCCATCAGGCCATTCGACTGGGAGTTTTGCATACAGGTCATTAATTCTATCAGGATGATGAGCGAAACCAGCCCTTTTTGATAGTTATCTAATCGCGGCAAATAATACACCGCCGCCAGCAACAGCAAGGCATTCAGGAGATTCCACAAACTCAATCCCAACCAGTCAGGAAGCGCATTAAACAGGCCAAAAAATACAGAAAAGGCTGGCGTGTACTTATACAAATCCCAGTGGTCGTCGGGATGCAGGACATATAAATCCTGGTTGTTTTTGAGGTGTTCGAAGGATTTTTCGAAGATCGTGTAATTGTTGTACCGATTGTACGGCCGACCGCCTTCATGGTAGGTCTTGGTACCTGTCAATGACTGCATGCTCGCAATCAGGGCGAACAAGACATATAATGAAGCGATAATAATTTGATTGGAGATGGTAGTTTTAAGCCATTCTTTCATGTCACGCCGTTAAAAAGTCGGTAAGTCGTAGGAGATTTTCAATGGCAAAAATCAAACTTTCTCTTCTTCTGCACAAATCTAATACCCGAACACGTTTTACTTCATCACCATACCCGTTGGCAGCACCGA
>JADZBJ010000307.1 GCA_020852155.1 Saprospiraceae bacterium
AAATGATCTTCGGCGTCAAAAAATTCGTGGTACTTGAAGTCGGCAGTCAGGAAAACATCGGCCTGCTGACGAATGGCTTCGGGCAACAGAAACGAACCGCTGCCACCGCAAACCGCTATGCGCTGTACCGGACGATCCAGCAAACGTGTGTGCCGGATACACGCCGTGCGCAAAGAAGATTTGACATGTACCAGAAATTCGTGTGCTGACATGGGCGTTGCCAACTGCCCGATAGCGCCGGCGCCAATGTCGCTCGCGCCGGGTTTGGGCGACAATATGGAGAGTTGTTGCAGCGCTAATTTTTCGGCAATTTTCTGATTCACACCACGCCGCAAAACATTGTCGAGGTTGGTGTGGATGGCATAAATCGCCACATCATGCCGGATGGCCTGCATGACTGTTCGCTCCACGTAATTACTGCCATTAAAGCGCTTCAAACCGCGAAAAACGATCGGGTGGTGCGCCACAACAAGGTTGCACCCTTTTTGCAGGGCTTCTTCCACGATGGCTTCCGTGCTGTCGAGCGTAAACAAGACGCCCGTCACTTGCGCGTCCGGATGGCCGACGATCAACCCGGCATTGTCGTACGATTCCTGAAGCGAAGGCGGCGCGACGGCTTCCAGCGCCTGCACGATGTCTCGAATCCGAATTATTTCCATTTTAATGTCTCAACCATTCTGTTCAAATCGGCTTTCATGAATTTAATCACCGGCGCGAGTGAGTCAGGACGCGTTTGCGTATCAAAATACAGTGCGCCGCGAAGGAAATGCCGCGTTGAATCCGTCAGAAAAAACTGGTACGACGAGGCTGCCGCACCTTCTACTTCAAATACAACGCCATGCACCCGGTCAGCCGGACGATGGATAGCAATTTCGTCAATGTAATTCGCCTTGATGTTGTGCTTATTGGTCAGTTCAAAAGCGTCGGCTACGTACTCATCCAGGTCTTTCCGGCTGCGAATGTCGTAGTAGGAACAATAGATTTTGGCGCTGAGTTGCGGCACTGTCAGGTTGAACCAGCAATCGCTGGCCGGTTTTCCTTCAAAAAACGTGGTATCTTGTTCTACTTTCGCGTACACAGGCTGATCGAAGGTAAACGCGCAATAACTGGCATCAAAAGGCTGGTATGCTTTGGTGGGATAAATCACCCTTGGATAGGCTCGTGGCTTGGGAACCGCAACCGTTTCGTCGCAGCCCTGCACGAGCATCAATCCGATTGCGGACAACAAAATAGACAAGGTGACAACGCATTTTCCGAACATACTTTGATCTGTGGAGGAGTTATGAGTTATGAGTTATGAGTTATGAGTTATGAGTTATGAGTTAGGAGTTATTTGGGATGCCTGTTGAGAGTTCAGGGTGTCCGTAGAGAACAAAATTCCGGACAAGGCAAATTTTCCGCAGATAACGTAGATTTTTTGCGAAATCTGCGGGAAATTTGTCTTACTCAAAATTGATGAAGGGAGCAGGTTGTTACGCCATTCAACAAACAAACGGATAACCAACGCTCCTGCTTACATAATCCTTGTTCCTTCCGGAATGACGCCGCCTTTTTTCACCACCACTACGCCGTCGCGGATGCAAAATTCGCTGGTATCCATATCCTCGAGGTGTGGCCCGCCTTTGATGACGACATTATTCCCGATTCGGCAGTCTTTATCCAGGATCGCGTGTTCGATATGACAGTAGTGTCCGACGCCCAGCGGAATATCTTCTTCCTGTGTGGCGATTTCCTGCAAGGTTTGATAGACATCGTTGCCCATGACGATCGAATCCTTGATGACGGTATTTTCACCAATACGCGAACGCAATCCGACGATAGAACCTTCGATCATGCGGGCATGAATGATGGAACCTTCAGCGATCAGTGTGCGATTGATTTGTGTACCGCCATAAAATTTTGCCGGAGGCAATAAGCGACCGCGCGTGTAGATAATGCGGCGGGAATCAAACAGGTTAAATGATGGAATGTGGTCGGTCAGTTCGAGATTGGCCTCGTAAAAAGAGCGAATGGTACCAATGTCGGTCCAGTAGCCTTCGTATTGATAAGCCGCTACTTTACGTCCTTCCTGAATCGCTGCCGGGATGATTTCCTTGCCAAAGTCAATGGCGTCGGCGTAACGATCAAACAGGTCGTTGAGGGCTTTTTTATTAAAAATATAGATACCCATCGAAGCCAAGTAAGTGCGGCCTCGTTTTTTATTGAGCGGGCTTACTTCGCTGGCCCATTGCGGCAAAACGTCGGCATTGGGTTTTTCGATAAAACGCGGGATATAGCCTTTATCATCCACTTTCATGATGCCAAAACCAGTGGCGTCGCGCGCATCAACAGGCAGGCAGGCAATGGTCAGGTCTGCTTTTTGCTCAATGTGGTGTCTGGCCATCGCCTCAAAATCCATCTGATAGAGCTGGTCGCCCGACAGGATCAGGATGTAATCAAAGTCGTGCCGGTCGTAGTGCTGGCGGCTTTGGCGCACCGCGTCGGACGTGCCCTGAAACCACTCTTTGTTGCCTGGCGTTTGTTCGGCAGCCAGAATATCCACAAAACCTTGCGAAAAAACATCAAAATTGTAGGCATTCTTGATGTGAGCGTTCAAAGATGCAGAGTTGTACTGCGTGAGTACGAACATCCGGCGAACGCCCGAATTAATACAATTCGAAATGGGAATGTCAATCAAGCGGTATTTACCACCAATGGGAACAGCTGGTTTTGAACGTTTTTCCGTCAGGGGGTACAAGCGGCTGCCCGCGCCGCCGCCAAGGATGATGGATATCATTTTAATCATGGAAAATGTCGTTATGCGGTGATAAATACGTGGGATTGTAAAATTCGGCCGTTAAGTTATGCAGCTTGTGGACTTGTCAATGAAAATGCGAAAAATATTGTAACGCGGATTGCGCGGATATTTCGGATTTACGCGGATTCCCTTAGTGATAACGCGGATTTCAGCGGACACTGCGGATTTACGCGGATTGTCTTAGTGATAACGCAGATTGCGCGGAGATTTCGGATTTACGCGGATTTTTTTGATTAAAATGGTAAACAATCGAATCATTCGGATTTAATCGAATCAATCGGATTCACCCGGTTTCCGCCTATTTTTCTATACACCTGGAAATATCGTTCGACGGTATTTTCCCAGGAAAAATCAATAGACATGATGCGTTCGCGCAGGAGGTGAACGATATTGGGTTCGTTGTGCCACATCGAAGCAGCCCGATGAATGGCATAGCCCAGATCGTCGAGATCGAAACGATCAAACCGGAAACCGCGCCCAGAGCCGTCTGGCTCCGCGATATCGGGGACGGTATCTTTCAGACCGCCCACAGACCGAACGATCGGTATGGTACCGTATCGCATGGCATACATCTGATTGAGGCCACAAGGTTCTACGCGCGAAGGCATAATCAGGAAGTCAGAACCGGCATAAATCTGGTGCGCCAGGGCCTCGTTGTAGTCTATAACTGCTGCGATCCGACCAGGGTAATGGTAGGCCATCTCCCTGAATTTGTTTTGCGTCCAACTTTCGCCTGTGCCCAGCACCAGAAATGAGGCATAACCGCCGGAATGGATATAATTTTTGTAAGCATCCGGCAATAGATCACTGCCTTTTTCACCGACCATACGACCGATAAAACTAATCATGGGCGCATCCATGGGCAGGTTGAACCACTCGCAAAGAGCGGCCTTGTTTCTTCGTTTAAATTCGGGAATGTCCGGCACTTGTCGGGTAGCCACAGGGGCCGCTTTTTTGCCCTTGCCTTTGGTGACCGGCTGGCTTTCGTCGGCAATGGTTTTCATTTCCAGCCGGTGCTGTATGGCCGCGTCCGTTGCAGGGTCCCACACCTGCGCATCAATACCATTGATGATGCCATATTCCTTGTGCCATTCGGAGCGGAAAAGCCCTTCGAGTCCCATGCTGTTTTCATGCAACTCATACAGGTAACTGTTTGAAACGGTTGTCACAGCCCAGGCACAGCGGACGGCCGTCGCCATCGGATTGACGGTATCACGCCAGTCAAGCAATCCTCGTGCTCCGGCGTCATAAAACGGAAGCAAATGATGATTTCGCCAACTGAATGCACCCTGATACTGGCCGTTGTGAATGGTAAAAACGGTGGGTGTTTTAGCCAGTGACCTGAAATCGGGGGAATGTTTCACCAAGAACGGAATCAGGCCCGTATGGTGGTCGTGGCAGTGCAATATTTGTGGTCTTTCATTTTCCTGAAATGAAATCACCCATTGCAAAACGGCTTGTTGAAAAACGAGGTAACGCTCCACTTCATCGCCATAGGGCGCACCGTTGGGGTCGTTATAAATGCCGGGTCGGTCGTATAGTCCTGGAATATCCACCACGAAGAAGGGAAACCCAAGGGAGTTGCCGGTTTCCTGCTGTACAGTGAATCCAATCGTACGCCAGTCGCTGCGTACGGCGCCGCCATAGACAGTCGTCCACTCGCGGCCATTGATCCACTTCAGGGAATATTTAGGAATAATGGCAGCCGACAATACGCCGGCTTGCGTCATGTATTTGGGTAAAGAACCCACTACGTCGCCCAAACCGCCGGTTTTGGCAGCCGGGTAACATTCGGCAGAAATATGCAGGACTTTAATCATGCCCGAAAGTAAAGACCTTCGGAATAGTATTTGCAAATTCCGGCGTTTGAAAGTTTGTTTTTTTTGGTTATTTGTTGAATTGGGGAATTGGTGATTTGATTTTTAAAACAGTTTTTTCTTAAAAATTCGTGTCACACTCCCACCTTAATCCAATCAAGGTGACCAATCCGATCATCGGTTTAACGCAATATCCATCACCATTTTGACTTTGACGGGATGCCCGCCGTGTAGTCCGGGCGACCAGTCGGGCATCCCTTTAATAGCTTCATAGCAACGTTGTTGCGTACTCAGCGGAATCCACTGCTGTGGTATTTGGGCAAAATCTACTTCCTTGACGCGGCCATTTTCGAGGATGGTAAACTGTATATAAACCGTATTGGCAACTTCGGCGCCCGGAGGAGCCCAGATATCTGACAATGTGCTTTGAAAGTAGTCATTCATAGCTGCCTGTCCGCCGGGAAACTCCGGCGACTGCTCACTGACCAGAAAATAGACTTCGGCTGACATATCTGTCACAGGCCCGAGGTCTGTTTGCTCTACTTTGAGCAACTCGCCGTTCATACCCAATATGGAGTCTTTGTGCATCCATTTTTGCCGCTCCAGGTTGTGTACGGCCTTGGCTTTTTCAGGGCTATGCGGCTCAATATGAAAATTGTAGCGCGCACTGAGTAGTTGTCCGAGCGTTTGTGCGCTTACGAGAAAAGACAGGAAAAAACAGGCTAATGTCAGGGTAATTTTTGCCATAAAACACGAGGATGCTGGTCTTGAAAGATTCAAGACGATAACGCAGGCAAACCCGAAACAGTATATTGTTATGGAACGTTGAAATACGGTACTAGGCGTCGAAACTCACCACCAGCCTGGTTGTTTTTGGGTGCGCCTGGCAAGTTAGTACATAGCCGGCAGCGATCTCGTCGGGTTCAAGCCCGTAGTTGAGTTCCATGCTGGCTTCGCCTTCCAGTATTTTGGCCTTACAAGTGCTACAAACGCCGCCCTTGCAGGAAAAAGGCAAATCAGCACCGGCGCGCATGGCAGCATCCAGCAAAGTAGAGCCATCAGAAGGCAGTGTAAAATCAAAGGTCATGCCATCCTGCACGACGGTGACGCTGGCTTCCAGGGCAGTTTTGGCCGATGCCGGCGCTACGGGTTTCATGCCTGGCGCAGATGTCGCAAACAGTTCAAAATGGATGTGCGAAGGCTCCATGCCTGATTCAACAAGTGCGTCTTTGACACTGAAAATCATCTCTTCCGGGCCACAGAGAAAACAGGCATCCACCTGCTGCGGATTAAAGATATACCGGACATACTGTCGGCATTTATCGCCATCCAATCGGCCCTGAAAAAGCGGACTTCCGAGGGATTCGCGGCTCAACACATGGTGTACTGAAAAGCGCGCCGGATAACTGTTTTTCAGTGCTTCAAGTTCTTCCCTGAAGATGATATGGTCGAATCCTTTGTTGCCGAAAAAAAGGATAAAATTGCTTTTTGGCTCCTGAAATAAGGTAGCCTTGATGATGGACAAAATTGGCGTAATGCCGCTTCCGGCCGCAAAAGCGACGTATAAACGTTGATTTTGCGCATCAAGTGGCGTAAAAAAACGCCCCTGTGGCGCCATGACTTGCAGGACATCGCCTGGTTGCAGCCGCTTGTTCACGTAGGTACTGAACAGTCCGCCTTCGAGTAATTTTACGGCTACGCGCAAAACGCCTTCGTGCGGGGCGCTACAGATGGAATATGAGCGACGAAGGTCTTGCCCGTCAATTTGCGTGCGCAACGTCAGGTATTGCCCCTGTGTGAAGCGAAAAGTTTCAGTCAGGTGTTCAGGTACATCAAATACCACAGACACCGCATCTGGTGTTTCGCGATGAATCGAGCGAACGCTCAAAGGGTGAAAACCACGAGCCATTTTATTAACGTGATGATATGATGATGTGATGATAGACGTACCAATAAAAAAAGTGTACCCTGCGGACAGGATACACTTTTCGAGTGTTCACGCTGTGGCATGAACAATACACTTATTTACAACCGACCTGAGATCAGGCCATTGCGTTGACATGACGCATCAGACCGCTTTTCAGGTTAGCGGCTTTATTGCGGTGGATGTTACCACGTTTAGCCAGACGGTCAATCATGCTGACGATCTTTGGCAGGAACGTTTCCGCTTCAGCTTTGTCTTTCAGTTCGCGAAGGTTTTTGATCGCTGTACGCGCTGATTTCTTGTAGTAGCGATTTTGCAAACGACGCTTCTCTGTCTGACGAATACGCTTGAGGGCTGACTTATGGTGTGCCATTTATATCTGAAACTTAACAGTTGAATTAAATGCTGTTTATTGGGGATTAAGTATTTGGTTCAGGTTTTTTCGAAAGAGTGGAGGATCAGGGATTCGAACCCAGGACCCCCTGC
>JADZBJ010000308.1 GCA_020852155.1 Saprospiraceae bacterium
AACCGACGTTCCAGGTGGCTGAATTTGATTTTCAAAACGTTCATCGTACTGTTGCTTGTCGCGGTATTGTGGTACGAGTTGAATTCCAGGGATCACCTGGCGTCTATCTGGCAGGAGTTCAAGTCGCGGCTTTCTTCCGAAAATCCGTTTTGGTTGTTGGCAGCCATTTTACTCATGCCTTTCAACTGGCTGGCAGAAACCCGAAAGTGGTATCAGTTTGTGCGCCGTTATGAACCGGATATGAGCCGTTGGCGCGCGGTGAGGGCTGTTTTATCGGGCGTCAGTTTTTCATTGTTTACCCCCAATCGGGTGGGTGAGTACGGCGGCCGTATTCTTTATATTCGTCCTGAACATCACTGGAAAGCCATTATTGCCAATGTCGTTTGTAATATCAGTCAGATAGTGGTGTTGATTGCGGCGGGCTTGCCCGGCGCTTTGTGGTTTATGTTGCGTCATTGGCATGTAGAGCCATTATTTGTACAGGCATTTGCCTTAATGACGGCCATAACCCTGGTAATTCTGTTTGTGGTTTACTTCAATATCGGGTTGCTGGTGCCGCTGGCCAGGCGCATTCCGTTGTTACATCGCATCAAACACTTTGTTAAAGATATCAGGGTTTTGGAGCAGTTTTCCCGGCGTGAACTGACAGATGTATTACGATGGTCTGCTATACGATACCTGATTTATGCAACGCAGTATTTTTGTTTGCTGCATTTCTTTGGCATTGAAACAGGTGTTTTAGGCGGCTTTTCGGGTATTGCAGCCATTTTTTTATTACAAACCAGTATTCCTTTGCCGCCTGTTACCGGTTTGATGGCCCGTGGCGGATTGGCCATACAGGTATGGTCGGTGTTTCATGCCAATGAGATCAGCGCGCTGGCGGCTACGTTTTCGCTTTGGATAATAAACCTGATTTTGCCCGCGTTAGTCGGAACCTTTTCACTATTTTACGTCAATATTTCCAAAAATCTGGGTTATGACGACTAAACCAATGTTGCTGTTCAGCACTCTTTTTTTGCTGATGTTTCAACCCGGCGTTCCGCCGCAGCCTGAAGTTGCTGAAAAACTTGCCCCTGCCCCTGTGCAGTCGGGCAATGTTTCCTTTCAAAACGGCGAAAAACTCACCTACAAAATTTATTACAACCTCAATTTTATCTGGGTACCAGCCGGAGAAGTTGTCTTTACGGTAGGCGATGAAAATACACAGTTTCATTACAATGCCAAGGGCCGGACGTACAGTTCGTATGAATGGTTTTTTACAGTAAAGGACGAATATGACTCCTGGGTGGACAAGAACACACTGCTGCCCAACTATTCAGAGCGCAATGTGGATGAGGGGAAATACCACATTTTTGAAAAAATCTCCTTCAATCAAAGCAGCAAGAAAATGACCGTTTGGCGCGCTGAAAAACGCGGCATGGCGGAAACCAAAACGGAACACGACGTGAAATCAAGTGTTCACGATGTGCTGTCCAGCCTTTACTACCTGCTTACGATTGATTTAGGGAGCCAGCAGTCGGGCTATACCGTTCCTTTCAGTGTTTTTATGGATAAAGAAGAGTTTCCATTGAAAATGAGATATCAAGGGAAGGACGCACGTAAAAAAGTACACGGCATGGGGCGTTATAAAGCCCTGAAATTTCAGCCTCAGGTCATTGCGGGCAATGTCTTTAATGATGATGCCAAAATGACTGTTTGGGTTTCAGACGATCAAAACCGAATACCCGTGCTGATTGAATCGCCGGTGTCGGTAGGGTCAGTTAAAATGGTCTTGAAAGAATACTGGGGACTCAAATATCCCTTCGAAGCAAAAGTTGATTAGAGAGGTAAGTGATTAGAGGTAAGTGATTAGTTTAAAAATTAAGCCCAGGTTGTTTGTCAAGAACAACCTGGGCTTTTTTCATAAAATCACTTACCTCTAATCACTTACCACTCACCACTAAATAACCGTTAGACTAACGGTATGGAGGCCTTTTTCAGATCGAATTTGAACCTGATAAACACCTTTGGGCAATTCCAGACCTTCAAAACGCACGGTATTATCTCCCTGATGCAAGGTTGCAGCAACCGTTTTTACCAAACGGCCGGTAGCATCCAGCAGGTTGAATTGCGCTTCTCCCAGTGCTTCCTCTGATCTGATTTCAATCCTGAAATCACCGGAAGTCGGGTTAGGCGACAAACTGATCTTAGCCAGATTCGCCAGGTCCTTCACATCTGTGGTCAACGTAACAGGGATTGTTTTGACAGCAGAATTGCATTGGTTGGTAGCCGTCAATTTGACGGAATATGTCCCTGCCGCAGCATAAGTGTGCGTCGGGTTGACATCCGTTGAAATATTGCCGTCGCCAAAGTCCCAGGAATAATCTATTGCGTTGGTACTGGTATTGGTGAAGTTGACGGTTAATTGATTGATGGTTGACGTGAAGTTGGCAGCGGCGTTGTTGAGTACCGTGATTTGTTGAGTGATTGTATCCGAGCCAAAAGCATTGGTAACAATCAGGCGCACTGTTTTTATGCCAGAGTTAAGGTATTTCACCGTGTGCGGGCCGATACCTGCTGCTGACGATGGTGTGGAAGATGCGCCAAACACCCAACTGTATGTTGCGTCTTCGTTGTAACCAGCCTCGAAGAAGGTATTGACATTGCGACATACTGAATCTGCCGCTGTTGTAATACTGGCTACCGGAAGAGATGCGACAACATTCTTGATGCCGACGTTATCAAGGTACAATGAGTTACCATATCCGTTGTGTGATACAAAGCGAACGATAACCGTCTGCCCCGCAAACTGATTCATGTCAATTGTTTGATTGGCCCAGTCGTTCTGGTTATCAGGTGTAAATTGAGTTGTACCTGTACCTGCTGTCGCCAATGCTGCGCCAAATCGCCCCCAGACAGTAACTGGCTGAACACTCAGGTCGCAATTCTCATACACTTCCACACGAAGGGAATCGGGATATGAATCGCCATAGTGTACGTGCGACAAATCAAATTTCAGGAACGGATTGGTAAATCCACTGAGGTCAACCGGCTTCATGTAGAAATAGTCTTCCTGATCTATCTCCGGGCCATAGTTGTAGTGATCCATAAACAAGGCGCGAGTAGGCATACCATTGGCGCCAACCGGAATATTGACTAATTCCCAGGTCGTCTCATCATCGGGGTTTACAACAGCCCAGCCTGCAGGCAGGGTAGGTGCGTCCAGTGGTTCGATAAATGGCTGATCAAC
>JADZBJ010000309.1 GCA_020852155.1 Saprospiraceae bacterium
ATGCAGCGCATCGGACGAGAAAAACGGCGAAGAGTGGCCTAAAATAGACCTTTTTTGACCAAAATGGGAGCGACCTAACCAGTTACCGATTTTTTACCTGAAATTCAGGTGTTTGATCGAGTAGTAGCAAATGGTACCGAAACCAAGCGCCAGCATAGAGTGGAACATTACAAATGCGGTGTTATCCGTAGCGATACCCAGGATCACAGCACCTGTAAACACCAGCGCCATGAAACCTTCTGCGATGGTTACCCACGAAATTTTCTTGGCCACATAAGAAGCAGATTTGAACTGCTTTTTATCGCCATTGATGCCATATTTAGGTGTACGCACGAAAGAAGATGCTTTGCCCATGTAGCCTTCAATAACTGCGATGGCGTTGTACAGCGACAAGCCCATTGAAATAGGCATGAACGAAATAAACAAGCCGAAGAAACGCACCTTTTCCCAGAATGTAGCCGGTTGGTGACGATTGAGCGCAGCCGTGATATTGGCTGTGTAGTAAATGCCGATTACTGAGAACAGGCCCAAAACGGAGAACGACAGGAAGTGTGTCGAAATGCCCAGTTCAGCAAAAGCAAAAGCGAGTGGAACAGAACTTACTGCGGCAATGAACACCCACAGGAATACGCCATAAGCCAGCAACTGACTTGTTGCGTGGAATTTTTGCAGCATATTCAGTTTGTCGGTGCCCCAAACTAATTTGAGCAACTTGCGGGCATTTTGTGCGCCGCCTTTGTTCCAGCGGAATTGCTGACCTTTCAGGCCGTTCATTTCAACAGGCAATTCAGCAGGGCTTTCCAGTTTCTCCAGGTACTGGATTTTGTAACCCATGATTTGAGCGCGGAAGCTCAGGTCGAGGTCTTCTGTGAGGGTATCGCTCTGCCAGCCACCTGCTTCTTCGATGACCTTTTTGCGCCAAACACCAGCTGTGCCATTGAACTGAAGCAACAGGTTGCCGTAAGAACGACCAGCCTGTTCGACCGTGAAGTGTACATTCAACTGCAGGGCCTGCATTTTCGTAATGAAACTGTAGTCAGCGTTGATGTGCTCCCAGCGGGTTTGAACGATACCTACTTTCGGATCTTCGAAATAGGACATCGTCGTGCGCAGGAAGTCAGGGCGCGGCGTAAAGTCAGCATCGAAGATGGCGGTGAAATCAGCCTTTACCCTTGGCATAGCCTCCTGTAAAGCGCCGGCTTTGAAGCCCTGGCGGTTTACGCGGTGGATGTGCTCGATATCGAAACCCTGGGCTTTGAGCTCTTCCACCTTCTTGGCAACGATGTTTACCGTTTCGTCGGTGGAGTCGTCAAGAATTTGGATCTGAAAACGACTTTTAGGGTACTCCTGAGCAGCTACATAATCAATGATGCGTTCTGCCACATACATTTCATTGTACATGGGCAATTGAACGGTAACAAAAGGGACGTTTTCATCGCCAATTTTGTATTTTTTGTATGTAATTTCAGGATTTTCCTTGTGAAACTTGCGGTACAGGTACAGCAAGTGAAACTGCAGGAGGCAGTAGATGGTTACTCCGCTCATCGCGAGGAAGTAAATGAGCAGCATCAGATAACCAAAGTCAACAAAGGCCTGGTATTTAAATGCTTCGAAAAGAGAATGAAGACCGAACATATTACGCTTTAGAATTGAGTTTCAAAAAAATAACCTGTGTTAATCAGGGTCTGAAGCGTTCCTTGAAAATGGTGGACAGGATAATCCAGCCTGCCATGAACGTACCTTTAATCGTGCCACTTACCTTGCTCTTTCCCCCGGCTCTTTTCCGATAACGCACGGGCACGTCTGGTGATTTGAGTCTTTGTTTAGCCGCTTTTACCTGCATCTCGACCGTCCATCCAAAGTTTTTATCCTGCATATTCAAGTCCAGCAGGCTTTTCCATTTGATTGCCCTGAATGGGCCTAAATCACTGAATTTATATCCCCAGAACAATCGAATCAGTGCAGGCGCCAGCCAGTTTCCAAATTGCTGCGGTATGGTCATAGCGCCGGGTTGCATGCCGCCCAATAACCTTGATCCGATCACCATGTCCGCTTCGTTATTCAAAATAGGAGCCACCACTTTCGGCAGATCATCCGGGTAGTCCGAGTAGTCGCCATCCAGAAACACCACAATTTCAGGCCATTCGGACGGCGGCAGATTTTTCAGGTAACCCATGCCGGCCAGACAGGCATTTCCATAGCCTCGTTTTGGCTGACTCACCACCACCGATCCGGACATTTTTGCCACCGATGCAGTGCCGTCTGTTGAACCGTTATCACACACAATGACGTGCCTGACGGGCATTTTTTTCAGATCAGCCAACACTAAAGGCAACGAGGCTTCTTCATTCCATGCCGGGATCAAAACGTCTATCACTACATCAGGGTTACTCAAAAACGACATTAAATCGGCTCAAATTCTTGATTTTCAATGAATTAACACATATCAATAAATTGAATCTGTCTGGTAAAAAACCGTTGCGGCTGCACTGACAATTTCAATCATATTGAAATGCAGTGCAAAGTTAGTCGAAGGGTTAAGAAAAGGTTAAAAACCGTTAAAAAAGTTGCTGTTAAAGTTTTGCAAACCTCAACTGGCTTTCTCCAAGCATAATGTCCGGGAACGATTTTTTTTCCAAACATGATTTTGTGAAGGCTAAAAAAATACCCCTGCTTCAAAAGGATGTTATCCTTTCAGGGAAGGCTACAACAGCGTACAGCCCTGAGAAATGTTAAGATTTCTCAGGGCTGTAC
>JADZBJ010000310.1 GCA_020852155.1 Saprospiraceae bacterium
ACGTTCGTCGGTAGGGCTACATATTCCACCTGTTCTCGTAACGTATCCTGTCAATTTCGGTGATCCGGTATTCAGTAAAATAGTAGAAAAGGAAGGCCCTTTCGACATCATTGCCAACTTCGCAGCGCACAAACACGTCCGTTCGGAAAAGGATATTTACAGTCTCGAAGCGATGTTTGACAACAACGTCTTCAAGACGAATCGTTTACTTGAAAAAATCGCCCTGACACCACCTGAAAAGTTTTTTTGTGTCAGCACCGATAAAGCAGCCAACCCGGTCAACTTGATGGGTGCTTCAAAAAAACTGATGGAAGATGTCATTATGGCCTACGCTAAAGACATCCCGGTTTGTACAGCACGTTTTGCCAATGTTGCATTTTCCAACGGCTCGTTGCCATTTGGCTTTGTTGAGCGCCTTATGAAGCGTCAACCCTTATCAGCGCCACACGATATCAAGCGTTTTCTGGTTACTCCAGACGAATCGGGCGAAATCTGTATGCTGGCCTGCTTATTAGGCGAAAGCGGAGATATTTTTTTCCCTGCTTTAAATGCGGAACAGCATATGCATACGTTTACCGAAATTGCCGAACAATTGTTGGCCCACTGTGGCTTTAAACCGCTTTACTGCACCTCAGAACAAGAGGCTCGTGACGCTGCGAAATCTTTACATCTGGGCAGCAAGGAATACCCAGTTTACTTTTTCAAATCCGATACGTCCGGTGAAAAACCCTACGAAGAATTTTATACCGGAGATGAAGTGATTGACCGGAGCAAATTTGACAGCCTTGGCATCATTAAAAACACCCCCATGAAATCTTTAGCCGAAATAAAACAGCAAATCAACCACCTGGAAAGTTTGTTTAACAGCCCAGACGCTACTAAAGCAAATCTGGTTGAAACCTTGCAGACTTATCTCGGACGATTCGATCACCTGGAAACGGGTAAAAATCTGGATCAGAAGATGTAAAACGACCTCGTTTATCGCTGGTTTGATGGCCTGCCCGAGCGCCCAGATTTTCCCAAAATGCCTTGACCACCCTTTCAAATTTCAAATTTCAAATCATTCATTTTCAATCTGAAATCTGAAAGGTTTTTACTAAACTACTAACCCACAACAACGTGTCTAAAGTTGCCCTTATTACCGGCGTTACCGGCCAGGACGGCGCCTATCTCGCGGAATTACTCCTGAAAAAAGGCTATATCGTTCACGGCATCAAACGCCGCTCTTCGTCATTCAACACCGACAGGATTGACCACCTCTATCAGGATCCGCATATTGACAATCGCAATTTCATCCTGCATTACGGCGACCTGACGGATTCGACCAACCTGATTCGTATCGTTCAGGAAACGCAGCCGGATGAACTCTATAACCTCGGTGCGCAAAGCCACGTTCAGGTGAGTTTCGAAACGCCGGAATACACGGCCAATGGCGACGCGCTGGGCGTACTTCGATTGCTGGAAGCTATTCGTATTCTTGGACTGGAAAAGAAAACACGCTTTTATCAGGCCAGCACTTCTGAACTTTATGGTCTGGTGCAGGAAGTTCCACAGTCTGAAAAAACGCCATTTTATCCGCGTTCGCCCTATGGTGTGGCCAAACTTTACGGCTACTGGATTACGGTAAATTATCGCGAGTCGTACAACATGTTTGCCTCTAATGGCATTCTGTTTAACCACGAAAGTCCGCTGCGTGGCGAGACGTTCGTAACGCGCAAGATCACGCGAGCCGTAGCGCGCATTGCGCTGGGTATTGACCAAAAACTATACCTCGGCAACCTGGATGCGCAACGCGACTGGGGTCATGCGCGCGATTATGTGGAAGGCATGTGGCGTATTTTGCAACACGATCAGGCTGACGACTTTGTATTGGCGACGGGCCGCACAACCTATATCCGTGATTTTGTGCGAATGGCTTTCCGCGAGGTCGGGGTGGAACTGGATTTCAAAGGCACTGGCGAGCAGGAAGTGGGTATTGTTGCAGCCGCGACGGATAGTCGTTATGCTTTTCAGGTGGGCCAGGAAGTTGTGGCGGTTGACCCAAGGTATTTCCGTCCGGCGGAAGTGGATTTATTGATCGGCGACGCTGCCAAAGCCAGAAAAATTCTGGGTTGGGAGCCGACTTATACGCTGGAGCAGATGGTGCAGGAAATGGTGGCCGGGGATTTGGTGAAGCATCAGGGGTGATCTTTTTTTCACCACTAAGGCACTGAGTAGCACTAAGAGACACTAAGATTTTTCCATCACTGAGGTACACTAATGAGCCAGAAAGAGATAAATCAGTTGAGTTATGGCATTGTTGGTTGTGCCATCGAAGTGCATAAACACCTTGGTCCCGGACTTTTGGAAAGCATTTATGAAGAGTGTATGATTCATGAATTGCGTAGCAAGGGTTTCGATGTAAAAAATCAAGTGCTGGTCCCGGTGATTTATAAAGGTCTTGAAATTCGACAAAGCCTTCGATTGGATATATTAATCAATAGAGTTGTTGTGGTATGATAATCAATCAGTTAAGCAAAAATTCCACAATCCAGCACAAACACCAGCAGCGAGGTTATACAATTGAATATCTCGACAGCGTAAACGATCTGATAAAAATCTAAATCG
>JADZBJ010000311.1 GCA_020852155.1 Saprospiraceae bacterium
TGAAAGCAAATCAGTGTATATACATGATTCCAGACAAACAACATTCACATCCATTATGCCACATATCGCCATTATTTCTTCCAGCATCAGAGCAGGTCGTCTGAGCAACCGGGTTGCCCTTTATTTCAAAAACTTCCTGGAAACCAATCAATTAGCCAGCGCCGAAATCCTTGATTTGGCTGAATACCAGTTTCCGATTTTTGAAGAGCGCCTGAAATTGATGCAAAACGCCCCGGCCAATGCGGTCGAATTTGCCACAAAAATCAAGCAAGCAGACGGCGTCATCATCGTAGCGCCAGAGTACAATGGCAGTTTTCCGGCCAGCCTGAAAAATGTTATTGACTTGCTCAATGAAGAATGGAAGCGCAAGCCGATAGCCTTCTCTACGGTTTCAGCCGGAGCATTCGGTGGTATGCAGTTGATTACCAACCTTCAATTCGTGCTTTGGAAAATGCAGGCCTGGACTGTTCCGGCTATGTTTCCCGTACCCAAAGTACAGGAAGCGTTTGATGCAAACGGTACGCCCAGCGACGCAGCCGGAACGGACAAACGCGCGGGCGTATTCATCAATGAATTGCTGTGGTGTATCGAAGCGGCAAAACGAATGAAGAATTGATTCGATTAAGTCCGATTGATTCGATTGATCCGATTGCCCGCGTAGAGTAGATGGTACGCGGATTACACGGATTTTCTTAGTGTCTCTTCGTGATCTTAGTGCCTTCGTGGTGAAAAAAATCGAATCAATCGGACTTAATCGAATCAATCGAATCAATTCCCTCAGGATTGAATCACACCGACATTCATTTTTTCAACAGGTGCATTGTTGGCGGCTTCTATGCCCATGCTGATCCACTGGCGCGTGTCGCGCGGATCAATGATGGCATCAACCCAGAGGCGAGCGGCGGCATAGTAAGGCGTTGTTTGTGATTCGTAACGCGCCTTGATTTGCTCAAACAATGTACGTTCAGCCGCCGGGTCATTGGCTTCTCCTTTGTCTTTGAGCGATTGCATCTGAATCTGCGTCAGCACTTTAGCCGCTTGTTCGCCACCCATGACGGCGATTTTTGCCGTAGGCCAGGCCACGATTAATCGCGGGTCGTAGGCTTTGCCACACATGGCATAGTTGCCAGCGCCGTAGGAATTACCCATAACGATGCTGAATTTCGGCACAGTAGAATTGGCCACAGCATTGACCATTTTAGCGCCGTCCTTGATAATGCCGCCATGTTCGGAACGCGTACCGACCATGAATCCGGTGACATCGTGCATAAACACCAGCGGAATTTTCTTTTGGTTGCAATTCAGGATAAAACGCGTGGCTTTATCCGCAGAATCGGAGTAAATGACCCCGCCAAACTGTATTTCGCCTTTGGCATTTTTCACCACCTGGCGGTTATTGGCGACGATACCCACGGCCCATCCGTCAATGCGCGCATAAGCGGTGATGATGCTTTTGCCGTAATGTTCTTTGTACTGTGTCAGTTCGCCGCCATCCACGATACGACGCAGCATTTCTATGGACGAATATGGTTTGGCGCCATTTTCAGGATAAATTTCAAAAATATCTTCCGGGTTTCCGAAAGCAGGTTTGGGTTCTACACGATCAAAACCGGCATTTTCAAAACGCCCAAACTTGTCTATCAGGTCTTTTATGGTATCCAGACAGGTTTTATCATCGGGCATCTTGTAGTCTGTCACGCCGCTAATTTCAGAATGCGTTGAAGCGCCGCCCAGTGTTTCCTTGTCCACCTCTTCACCAATCGCCGCTTTGACCAGATAAGGCCCTGCAAGAAATACCGAACCTGTTCGCTCCACGATCAGGGCTTCGTCGGACATGATGGGCAAATAAGCGCCACCCGCCACGCAAGCGCCCATGATAGCGGCTATTTGTGGAATGCCCGCTGAGGATAACCGCGCGTTGTTGCGGAAAATACGCCCAAAATGTTCTTTATCCGGGAAAATCTCGTCTTGCATCGGCAGGTAAACACCGGCAGAATCCACGAGGTAAATAATTGGCAGGCGGTTTTCCATGGCGATTTCCTGGGCGCGCAGGTTTTTTTTGCCGGTTATGGGAAACCACGCGCCGGCCTTCACCGTGGCATCATTGGCCACAACAATACATTGCCGTCCGCGGACATATCCGATCATCACCACTACCCCACCCGCCGGGCAACCGCCGTGTTCGGCATACATTTCGTGTCCGGCAAAAGCGCCGACTTCGATGCGCGGGCAATTGTCATCCAGCAAATAGTCGATCCGCTCACGGGCAGTCATTTTGCCTTCTGCATGGAGTTTTTCCATGCGTTTTTTGCCGCCTCCTTCCTGTATTTTATTCAAATGCCGATTCATGCCACTAATGGCTAAGCGCATGGCATCGGCGTTTTTTTCGAGTTCTATATTCACCATCTTTTTTATTGTTTCGATTGATTCGATTGATCCGATTGATTCGATTTTTTACCACAAAGGCACTTAGGATCACGAAGAGACACTAAGAAAATCCGCGAAATCCGCGTTGCTTGCATCCGTGTAATCCGCGTACCATCTACTCTACGAGGGCAATCGAATCAATCGGATTTAATCGAATCAATCGAACCAATCCCCTCACTGTTCATGTTCGATGAATTTCACGCCGTAGTCTTCGAGTTCGGCCATGACGGGTTCATAAACCTCCGGCATTGTCGGAATGTTGACGCCAGTGGTGGAAATTTTTCCAAGCATCAGGAGTTTGACGAAAATTCCCAGCGGCAAACCAACCAGGCGTGACATGGCCGTATCGGCGCTGTCATTGCCTTTCATGATGAGTGTGGAAGTGAGTTTGCGCTTTTTACGGGACAATTCATACTCAAATTCATGCTGCATAATGACCATGTCGCGTTCGGTCGGACCAAGCGCCCATTTTTCCAGCAGCAGGTTTTCGAGAATGAGTGAAGGCGTCGCATTTTTCACCTTGATGCGGCGTTTGCTGAACAGACCGAGCCATTCCAGTTTTTGCATGACATCGCTATCCGGTTCGGTTTCGATCATTTTGGCTACGCGGTCTTTGACAGAACCGGTATGCTGACTGATACCGAGGAATGCCTCCATCAGGTCGTGGTAACTCAGTTGGTCGGAGTCAACAATCGGGAAAGTCGCGTCTGTCAGGCCAATACGCACCAGTGCATTCCAGGCGTCGCAAAAACCCCTGTGACGGATTGTGCCACGGAAAAGGGTGCGAATATTGGTCAAACCATAGGCTTCCTTGTACAGCAACGAGTCGCGGTTGGCGTAAACCTCCCATTCTCCCATGCTCGGAATATCCACCAGGCGGTATTGCCTGAACAGGCGGCGATACGGAATGAATTTCAGTTTGCTATCTTCCAGAAACTGCGCTGTGCCCTGGCCGGCCAGCACCACATTGCGCGGATTCCAGCTGAATTTATAATGCCACGGATTATTATCGCTTTCGGGCGCTACAAGTCCGCCGGTATAGGAGTAAAACGCCGTGATTTTTCCACCTTTTTTCTGAATCTGGTGGATGCGCTGCATGGCGCTCATGTGGTCTATACCCGGGTCGAGGCCCAGTTCGTTCATGAACACCAGCGCGCGCGGGCGGGCTTCATCGCCGAGGCGAAACACCTGTTTGGACACGTAACTGGCCGTAACCATGTGCTTGCCCAGCAGGATGCAATCCTGTGCCACTTCAAGGTGCATTTGAGGCGGAAGTAAAGACACCACCACATCATGACGACTGATGGCGTCGCGGCGGTCATTATGTTTGGATGCGTCGAGCCAGATAGCGCGTCCGTTCGGATGATCGTTGATTTTCTGGCGCGCCAATTCAATATCGGCATCGGCGACGGTAATAAAGAAGTTGTGTATCCGCCCCTGCTCCAGAATGTAGTTGATTAAAGCGGTGGCAGAGCGGCCTGCGCCTATGACTAATAGATTTTTCATGTATTTCGGAAAACGGTTAATCGAAAAGCGGTGTAAAAGTAGAATACGTTGACGGCATATTGATGATCCTGATTTGAAATTTGAAAAGTCTTGAAAAAAAGGCGTTGTTGATGTATTTTACTGAACGGCTTTTCAAAATAAAGCAGGTTTTGTTTCCTATTTTTAAACCAGGATTTAAGTGATTTGAAGATTTCCAGGATTGATTTTCCTGATTTTCAAGGATTTGCAGACGCTATTTATTCAAAATCGCTTTGGGTTGACAATGAAACCGGCTTTCTGCTAGATCAAGGTGTCAAACAGGAGTCGCTCACCCATTTTTTCTTCAGATAAAGTCCCGTCATGCCACGCCAAATGGCCGCTCACAACGGTGCTCAATACTTTGCCGCGCAGGGTTTCTCCTTCCAGTGGCGACCAGCCGCAATGGTAGAGCAATGAGGACTTCTGACAAACTGTGGAAGCGTTCACATCCACGATGCTCAGGTCGGCCCAGGCTCCTTCGTCCAGAAATCCGCGCTCTTGAATGCGAAAGGCAATGGCTGGTGCATGGCACATCTTTTCCACGATGCGTTCCAGTGAAATTTTGCCTTGGTGATAAAAGCCGAGCATCAAATTAAGTGAATGTTGCATCAGGGGCAGCCCCGACGGCGCATCCACGTAGGGTTGTTGTTTCTCAGCCCAGGTATGCGGTGCATGGTCAGTGGCGATCACGTCAAGCCGATCATCCAGCAAGGCCGGGAAAAGCGCTTCCTTGTGTCGGGCGGCTTTGATCGCCGGATTGCATTTGATCAGGTTACCGAGGCGGTCATAATCATTGGCTGAAAAATGCAGGTGATGCACACACACTTCGCTGGTAATGCGCTTTTCAGCCAGCGGTTTTGAATTGTCAAATAGTGCCAGTTCTTCGGCGGTAGAAATGTGTAAAATATGCAGTCGCGTGTTGTGTCGTTTGGCCAGGTCAACCGCCATTGACGAAGAAAGCCAGCAGGCCTGTTCATCGCGAATTAACGGGTGGTGTTGCGCAGTCAGGTTTTGCTCGCCGAATTGCTGCCTGAACTGCTCATTTCTTTCGCGAATGCGCGCTTCGTCTTCACAGTGCGTAGCGATGAGCATGTGCGCATTTTTAAAAAGTTGATCCAGCGTATCGGGGCTGTCCACCAGCATGTTACCAGTGCTGCTGCCCATGAAAATTTTGATACCGCAGACATCCCGTGCGTTGGTGCGCAGCACTTCGTCGAGGTTGTCGTTCGTCGCGCCCATGAAGAAGGAATAGTTCGCCAGCGATGTTCGGGCGCCAATGGCATATTTTTCAGCCAGCAATTCCTGGGTCGTGCTGGGCGGTTTGACGTTGGGCATTTCCATAAAAGAAGTAACCCCGCCAGCGACGGCAGCCCGACTTTCTGAAAAAATATTCGCCTTGTGGGTAAGGCCCGGCTCGCGAAAATGCACCTGGTCGTCAATGATTCCGGGTAAAACGTGGTGACCGTTGGCGTCAATTTCTGTTTTGGCTGACGCCGTTATATGACTGTCAATCTTTTCAATCCGGCCATTTTTAATCAAAATATCGCCTTCGCGTATCATGCCGCGGTTGACAATGCGAGCGTTTCGAATGAGTATGGACATAGGAAAAATCAAGTAGTTAAGCGTATGTGTTTTCGAGAGGTCGGCAAAATACAAACTTCGCCTACTTTTGCCGCGCTATGCGCATTTTTACCAATCTAGATCAATCGTTTTCATTTCGGAATGCCGTTATTACCATTGGCTCCTTCGACGGCGTCCACCTGGGGCATCAGCGCATTCTGGAGCGTGTGAACAACCTGGCTCGTGAACATGGTGGCGAAAGCGTGGTCATTACTTTTGATCCGCATCCGCGAACGGTATTGAGACCCGACGACCAGCACTTCAAACTGCTCACCACCACGCCTGAAAAAATCAGCCTGCTGGAGCGCTATAACATTGATAATGTAGTCGTTACGCCATTCACTCCTGATTTTTTCCAGTTATCAGCGCAGGCTTATGTGGAAGAATTTTTACTGAAAAAATTCAACCCGCGCTTCATCGTCATTGGCTACGACCATCGTTTTGGCGCAGGCCGGGAGGGCAATCTGGAGTTTTTAAAAAAGTACGAAGCAGCAGGGCATTTTAACCTCATTGAAATACCGGCGCAGGAAATAGACGAGTTGGCGATATCGTCGTCCCGCATTCGCAAGGCACTGGATGCCGGACATCTTGATCTGGTCAACAGGCTTTCAGGGCATCCATTTGTATTGAGCGGCGAGGTCGAACATGGCAATCATGTGGGCAGAACCATCGGCTTTCCCACGGCCAACCTTAAACAGGACAACCCTTTTAAAATACGACTGCCGAATGGCATTTACGCGGCGAGGGTTTTTCTGGACAACCAGCAACTCGGCAAAGGCGGTATGTTGTACATCGGTCATCGTCCAACGGTGGATAATGCGCCGACCCCTGTCACGGAAGTCAATATCCTGGATTTCGATGGCGATTTGTATGGAAAAACGTTGTCAGTGGAAGTGTTGGAGTATATTCGCCCTGACCAGCGTCTTGATGGCCTTGAGGCCCTGAAAGCGCAAATTGAACGAGATAAAACAGCCATTACGTCAATTTTGAATCAGCAAAGGCCCACGGAACGCATTGCCGTCGTCATATTGAATTACAATACCCGCAGGCATCTGGAGCAGTACCTGCCCGCCGTCATGCAACATAGCGAAGGCGCTGATATTATCGTGGCTGACAATGGTTCGCCCGACGATTCAATTGCATTTCTGGAGAAAAACTACCCGCAAGTACGCATCATTGACCTGAAACAAAACTATGGCTTTGCAGATGGTTACAACCGTGCGCTGGAACAGGTAGAAGCGGATATTTATGTGGCCTTGAATTCCGATGTTGAAGTCACGCCCGACTGGATGACGCCCATCCTGGAATTTATGCGCGAGCACCCGGAAGTGGGTATCGTGCAACCCAAGATATTAGCCTGGGGAAAACATGATCCTGAAATATTTGAATACGCCGGCGCTTCCGGCGGCTGGATGGACGCATTGGGATACCCTTTTTGTCGCGGACGAATATTCAGCCATCAGGAACCTGACCAGGGGCAATACGACACGCCTCAGGCCTGCTTTTGGGCCTCCGGCGCTGCATTTTTCATACGCGCCGGACTATACAAGACCTTTGGCGGCTTTGATGGTGATTATTTTGCGCACAACGAGGAAATTGACCTTTGCTGGCGTGTCAAAAGAGCGGGTTATCAGGTCTGGTGTATGCCCTCGTCGGTGGTATATCATTTGGGCGGCGGTACGTTGGAATATGAAAATCCGCGCAAGGTGTTTTTAAACTTTCGGAACAGCCTTTATTCCATCTTAAAAAACGAAAGCACGGGCCGCTTGCTTTGGCTGATTCCGGTGCGTTTCATCCTGGATGGCGTTGCCGGTGCGCGATTTGCGGCTAAAGGGCAGTTTTCGGCTGTTCGGGCGATTATTCAGGCGCATTTTTCATTTTACAGTAATTGGTCAAAGACGTTGAAAAAGCGACAGGAAACCAATGAAATTCTCCGACAACACCGTATTGAAAAGGCAGATAGTACAGGCACCTATTCGGGTAGCGTTGTGGCCGCCTTTTATTTACTTCAGAAAAAACGCTTTTCGGACTTGTTCAAGTCTTGATTCATTTCCCGCAGATTTCGCAGATTTTCCCGCAGATTACACAGATTTTTTGCGACACCTGAGGGGAAAGTCTGATAGCAAATCTTGAAACCTATTTTATCCTTAAAAAATACGGTTTCAGTTATTTTTATAAAACTTCGATTAGCGCCTTACCAACTACTGATTAATTTTGCGATTTTGAAGCAAGGCCCATATTTTCACTGTATCTACATGGGTTTTTTATTCACCTTATCGTAACTGTTTAGGTCAGCGGTTTTGGATCAAAAAAGCAGGCGATTTTAGGTCAATCAAGCCGCTTTTTTGAGTTCGATGCAGCGCATCGGACGAGAAAAACGGCGAAGAGTGGCCTAAAATTGACCTTTTTTGACCAAAATGGGAGCGACCTAAACAGTTACATTGCATGAAGGTGGTTGTTTTTCCGAATTTAGCCGCTAAAAAATTACGCTATGCGATTTGCCCTGCCGCTTTTCCTCTTATTAACCTTCGCCTTTTCTCCGAAAACAACCTTTTCGCAATCAGGCCAA
>JADZBJ010000312.1 GCA_020852155.1 Saprospiraceae bacterium
AAAATCTGCTCTTTTTGAATCCAGCAGGGAAATTTAAACAACCTCTAAGCGCTTCAGGTCAATATTTTTTTCAAAACTTGTCGGCGAAAACGGCGTTTTGCACGTAACGCCTGAACAACAAAGAAGTTTATCGTATGATCCTCCGGGCTGAAAACATCATCAAGACTTATGGCAAGCGTACTGTCGTGCGCGGCGTTTCTTTCGACGTCAATCAGGGCGAAATCGTGGGACTGCTGGGGCCAAACGGCGCCGGTAAAACCACGTCCTTTTACATGACCGTAGGTTTTATACGCCCCACCGAAGGCCATGTTTTCCTGGATAACGAAGATATCACCGACCTGCCCATGTACCGCCGTGCACAGAAAGGTATCGGTTATTTGCCACAGGAACCCAGTGTTTTCCGAAAATTATCGGTCGAAGACAATATTCGCGCCGTCCTGGAAATGGGGCCGCTGTCCAAAGCCGATCAGGCGGAAAAACTCGAATCGCTCATCAGCGAATTTAACCTGCATAAAGTCCGCAAAGGCAATGGCGACACCCTCAGCGGTGGTGAGCGCCGACGCACGGAAATCGCCCGCGCGCTGGCGTCCGATCCCAAGTTCATCCTGCTTGACGAACCCTTTGCCGGTATTGACCCCATTGCCGTTGAAGACATTCAGTACATCGTCGCCAAATTGAAAACCAAAAACATCGGTATCCTCATCACCGACCACAATGTGCAGGAAACGCTGAGTATTACCGACCGCGCTTACCTGATGTTCGAGGGTAATATCCTGAAAGCAGGCACCGCCGAAGAACTCGCCGCCGATGAAATGGTGCGACAGGTGTACCTCGGCAAGCATTTCGAACTCAAGCGCAAGCACATCATCGTCCTGGATTAAAACGCGCATGTTGTCCTCCTTCCCGATTGATGCCATAGACGTCTGGAAACAAAAGTTGCTGCACTGGTCGGCCAGTCAGAATCCCTGCGTTTATATGGACAGCAATCAGGCTGCCAGCGGCGATTGGGAATGTCTAGTTGCCGTAGGCGCGAAATTCGTTCTGTCTGCACAGGCGGGTTCGGCATTTCAGCAGTTATCCACTTGGCGGCAGAACAACCCCGGATGGCTGTTCGGTTTCCTGTCGTATGATTTGAAAAATGAAGTCGAACGCCTGCATTCCAATCATTTTGACGGTATTGAACTTCCCGATCTGTATTTTTTTCAACCTGAAATTGTCGTCGGTATCCGACAACAACATCTGGACATTTATACGGATGAAAACACCGACCCGGAAGCCGTTTTTAAGGAAATTCAATTTCAAATATTCAGCCCGGAATCGCTTGAAAAAACGCAAGATGTACGACTCCTGCCGCGTATTTCAAAAGACGATCACCTGAAAACAGTAGAGCGTATCCGGCAACACATCATGGCGGGGGATGTGTATGAATTGAATTTTTGCCAGGAATTTTACGCAGCACAGGTTAAAATAAATCCGCTATCCACTTTCAGGCGATTGAACGCCCTTGCCCGCCCGCCCTTTGCCGTGTATTTGCGTTGTGAGGGTAAATACCTGATGTCGGCCAGCCCTGAGCGTTTCTTGCGCAAGCGAGGCCAAATGCTGTTGTCGCAACCCATCAAAGGTACCCGCCGGCGCAGCGCTAATCCGACGGAAGACGAAGCCATCAAATCCGAACTGGCGACCAACCCGAAAGATCGCGCTGAAAACGTCATGATCGTTGATCTGGTGCGGAATGACCTGGCCAGACACTGCGAGCCTGGCTCCGTGAAAGTGGATGAATTATTCGGAATTTATACCTTTCCGACCGTTCATCAAATGATTTCAACGGTCAGTGGGCGATTGCCCGACGGTGATAGCGGACTGGATGCCTTGCGCGATGCTTTTCCGATGGGCAGTATGACTGGCGCACCCAAGGTCATGGCGATGGAATTGATTGAACAATACGAACATACGCGCAGAGGGTTGTATTCGGGCGCGGTGGGGTATTTTGATCCTGAGGGCAATTACGACTTCAATGTGGTCATCAGGAGCATTTTATACCATGAAAAATCGCAGTACGTTTCGGTTCAGGTCGGCGGCGCTATTGTATATGATTCCGTGCCTGAAATGGAATACGAAGAGTGTCTGGTGAAGTTGTCGGCGATGCAAAAGGCGTTGGGGAATTCATGAATAATCGTATAAATGTTTCCCGCAGATAAACGCGGATAACGCAGATTTAAACGCGGATAACGCAGATTTTTTATGAAATCGGTGCTCCATTTGCGGCATATGCAGGAAAATGTCCTGTTGTATGGGGCTACGCCCCATACTATTATACATTTTTACGCGGATAACGCAGATAACGCAGATTTTTTGCTTCATCTGTGGGAAACGAGAAATTTCCAGCACTGCGAACCAAATAACCGAATAACCAAATCCACAAATAACCAATCCCCAAAATAACCAATCCCACAAACAACCGAATAACCATTAAAAAATGAACCTTCTCGAACTCGTTGCTGCATTATTGGGCGCTATCAGCGTTTGGCTGGTTGTCAGGCGAAACATTTGGGCTTTCCCGATTGGGATCGTCATGGTGTTGTTGTACATCTACATTTTCCTGGAAGCCAAGTTGTATTCAGACATGCTGTTGCAGGTGTTTTTTGCCGTCATGCAAATACATGGCTGGTGGGCCTGGAGTCGCAGTGAAAAAGCCGACGACGAGAAGATCAGCGTCCGCGAAGTCAGTCAGCAGCAATGGTGGATTGCGGGCATTGTACAGGTGTTGGGCTTTGGCGCACTGGGTTATGCGATGGACACCTACACCGATGCCGCGTCGCCGTACATGGATGCCTTTGTGGCTGTTGAGTCGGTCATTGCACAACTTTGGATGAATCGTCGGTATCTGGAAAACTGGATTCTATGGATTGCTGTTAATCAGGTGGCGATATTCCTGTATGCTTCCAAGGCGTTGTGGTTCACGACCGGACTGTACGCTGTTTTTCTGGTCATGGCCGTTGCCGGCTACTGGGAATGGCGCCGAAAACTCGCCACGCATTAATTTTCAAATCATCACCTTATCACATTATAAAAAATGTCATTGGTCAACGAATTTAACGACTACCGTACGCGCATGAACGAGCGCATTCTGGCACAGGATAACAAGGTTATCAAGCGCTTCTGGAGTTTGGATAACCAAACCTATCAGGAAGGCGCGCTGGATGTGACGACCAAGGAAATGCTGGGCCTGGTCGCCTCTATGGTATTGCGTTGTGATGATTGCATCAAATACCACCTGGGCAAATGCCATGAACTGGGCGTTACCACCGATCAGGTTTATGAAATCTTTGCCGTAGCCAATATGGTAGGCGGTTCTATCTGCATCCCGCATACACGCCGAGCGGTGGAGTATTGGGATGCATTGCAAGCGGAATAAGTCTGTTATCAACCCTAATTCTACATCGTGTTCAGCGATAAACTCATCAACCTGCTTTCGTCATTCACGCGCAGCCAGCGTGGGGCTTTTCGGCGTTACCTGCAATCGCCGTACCTCAACCCGGAAGCGCCGGATGCCGTGAGGCTCTATGATTATATTTTGCTGAACGAACGAGAAGGCGCCGACCTCGAAACCCTGAAACGCGAGTTGGTCTGGGCAGCCATTTATGCCGACAAAAAGTACAACGACGCAGCGCTGCGCCGACTGTTGTCTGACCTGTTGCAACTGGCCCTGCATTTTCTGGCCCTTGAAATTCAGCGACAAGACCCGGTGGCTGAAGACCTGCATTTGCAGCGCGCACTGGAAAGCACGGCGCTGAACAAGCACCTTGGCGGTGTGGAACGGCGCATCGAACAAAAATTGGCTGAAAGCGAAGGCTTTGGCGCACGGCATTACCTGAATGAATTTCGTTTTCGATGGAATATTTTTGAGCGGGCCTCCCGTTCAATGGGCCGCACACATTACATCGAAAAATTGCTGGACGCCGACGAGTCGCTGGACAGGGTTTATATTGTTCAGAAACTGAAAGCGCACATTGCGTGGCTGGTTTTTCGCGGATTCAGGCAGACTGAAGTTCAACACAACCTGCCGCCCGGTTTTTGGGAATACGCCAACAATCCGCGCTTCAGCGATGTGCCGCTGATCGCTGTTTACCTCACCGTAATTCAGTGCCTGACCGAACCGGACGAGGAAGCGCATTTCAGGCAGTTGTTGTCCAAACTGGAAGGGCTGGGGCAGCATATCACCCGCGAGGATTTGCGCGAATGTTATCACATTGCCCAGAATTACTGCGCATTCAAGATTAATCAGGGCAAAAGCGAGTATTCAAAACTGGTTTTTCAAATTTTTAAGCAAATCATTGCGCAGCAACTGTTGCTGGAAGACAATCAACTGTCTGAAAGCATGTTCAAGAATATTGTAACGGTCAGTCTCGGACAGGGAGAATACGCCTTTGCCGAGCAGTTTATCGAAACCTGGGCGCCGCATTTGCCAGCGTCTGTTCGGGAAAATGCCCGGACTTTCAATCTCTCACATTTGTATTTTTATCAAAAACGCTACGCGGAAGTCATTCGGTTGCTGGCCAATGTCGAGTACAAAGACGTCAGTTATGCGCTGGGTTCCAAACTGACGCTGTTGCGTACGTACTACGAGTTAGACGAGTATCAGGCACTGGACTCTTTGCTGGATAGTTTCAGGATATACCTGCGCCGAAACCGGGTGATTTCCAATACCGTTCGTCGCGAGTACGTGAACTATCTTTCGGTGATTAAGAAATTATCCACGCTTGCACCTGACGACCGGCAGGGATTGGCCCGATTGCGGGAAAAATTCCTGCGCAGCGGTACGACCATGCCCAAAAAATGGCTCCTGGAAAAAATGGACCAACTTGGAAAAACCCGTCACTAACAGTGAACCAATGGGCTTTAAAACGGTTTTTATATACAGATTTAAGTGGTTTTGAACGTGCTCAGGATTGATTTTTCCAATTTTTAAGGATTTGTTCAAATCACTTTTCACGGACGATACAACAGGATTTAGGGGATTTAAAACCCTGAATCTATTTTCCTCACACATTATTTACAAACAAAATACATGGCTTTTACACTTCCCGACCTGCCCTATGCTCCTGCTTCGCTGGAGCCGCACATTGATGCACGCACCATGGAAATTCACCACGGTAAACACCACGCCGCCTATGTCAATAACCTGAATGCTGCCCTGCAAGGTACCGAACACGAGGGCAAAAGCCTCGAAGACCTGATGGCGATAATTTCCAAACTGCCGATGGCCGTACGCAACAACGGCGGTGGCCACTGGAATCATACTTTCTTTTGGGAGAGCATGGCGCCCAATGCCGGCGGCGAACCAACCGGCGACGTCGCTTCAAAAATCAACAAGAACTTTGGCTCATTCGACGAATTCAAAAAGCAGTTTGCTCAGGCAGCGGCTACGCGTTTCGGTTCGGGTTGGGCATGGTTGTGTGTGGATGAAAACGATGACCTGTTCATCACATCCACGCCAAATCAGGACAACCCGCTGATGGATATTGCTGACAAAAAGGGCCAGCCAATTCTGGGCCTTGACGTGTGGGAGCATGCCTACTATCTGCACTATCAGAATCGCCGCCCGGACTATGTTACAGCCTGGTGGAATGTCGTGAATTGGGAAACGATCAACCGCCGCTATCGCAGCGCAGTGCGTTCGAACTAATTTTTTCCGCAGATAGGCGCAGATTTGAAGCGCAGATAACGCGGATTTTCTGTGTTATCTACGGTAAAAATTAATTCGATATAGTATCAAATTCAAGCGGCCGTCCGGGAACTCCCGGACGGCCGCTTGTGTGTCTGTATTGTAGAAAAAATCGGAGCGAACCAGATTAGATTAGTAGTTCACGCCGAGGGCTTTGAGTGTATCAAAGTCGAGGTTACCAACTGGCAGACCTTTGTCCTTCTGGAACTTGGTCAGGGCCGTTTTAGTGCGTGTACCCATAACGTTGTCGGATGGGCCTGGCTCGTAACCTGCTTTAGTCAGGGCGTCCTGGATCTGGCGGATGGTGTAGCCCGTTACTTTTTCGCCGCAGAGCACTTCGCGCCATTCAGTGAAACCGCCTGGCTTAACGAGGCGACGCTTGGTAACGGTTGCGTATTCAGCAGGAATGGCTTCAGTGCGTGTTGTAGCCGCTGATTTAACCATTTTGGTGGATACTGATTTGTATTCAGCCGGAATAACCTCTTCACGGAAAGTTGCAGGTGTTTTCAACATTTGCTTGGAAACCGTGGTGTATTCTGCTGGAATTTCCTCTTCGCGTACGGTTGCAGGTGTTTTCAGGACTTGCTTGGAAACGGTTTTGTATTCAGCAGGAATAACCACTTCGCGGCTTGTCGCTGGTGTTTTGATGCGACGAACAGTCATGGTTTTGAATTCGGCAGGAACCACTTCTTCGCGGGTTGCTGCTGGAGTTTTCACACGGCGAACTGTGCGTGTGCCGGTTTTAGCGGCTACGTTGACAGTTTTGGTGCAACCGGCATCAGCAACGCCGCTGCCATCGCAACCTTTGTTGACGCGCTTGGTGATGGTCTGGTATTCAGCCGGAGTTTCAACAAGGCACCATACGAGGCAGTCGTCCGGATTAGCAGAAAGGCAGTTTGCATCGGCTTTCTTTTTAACCCATTTGGTAGAAGCAGGCTTAACTTCTACGCGCTCGGTAACGGTTTCGTACTTTGGCTGAAGTACTTCAACGCGAGTCGTTGCTGGCTCCATGTCGTACGTTTCAGTAGCATTTTCGTAAGTAGCCGGAACTTCGATCAGGCGCTTGCTTTCTGCTTTTACCTGTACGCGCTCGGTAACGGTTTCGTACTCAGCCGGAACAGTTTCGATGCGTTTGCTTTCAGATTTAACCATGATGCGCTCCTCAACTGTTTCGTATTGAGCAGGAACGGCAACCAGGCGTTTGCTGGCGGCTTTCACTTCTACGCGCTCGGTAGTCGTTTCGTACTGAGCAGGGACAGTGATGATTTTTTTGCTTTCGGCTTTAACCAATTGCTGTTCACTTTTTGTTTCGTATTCAGTAGGAACAGCGATAACGCGTGAGCCAGCAGGCTTTACAATAACCTGTTCGGTCGTTGTTTCGTACTGATCAGGGATGTGGCATTTAGCATAACATTTGCCTGGTTGAGCATTGACAGGAGCATCCTGCGCAAATGCAGCAGCAGCAAAGCCTACGAAAAGTGGGAGGAGAAATTTAACTTTTCCCATAATTGTGATTGAGTTTGTTGACATGAAATGTTTGTAATCGATGTGATTCCCGTCGTTACGAAAGGAATTTGGTGGCGCAAAAGTATTTAACACTTTCGTAAAATATGTAAAAGCCAACATGATTTTTTCATGGTGATATGAATCATTTAATATGAAATTTCGGGTAGCCGACATAGTTTTTCGTAACTAATTGAGTATAAACGGGTATCTCCGAACAATCGCTCAGGTGCAGCACTTCGCCATTTTTAAATAAAATGCTGATGGGGTCTTCTTCGGGGGCATAAGCGCGATTGCTTTCAGACCCGACATACACCAAATGTTCAATTTCAGCCTCCTTTCCCAGTAGTTGCCGCACATTTTCCCGAATGCGGTCCACATATTCGGCCGAGGGCGGTGCATCATGCCATTCGATGCGGAACAAGCGCCGGTTTAACAAGCCTTCCGACAAAAAACGCAACGTGAAATCGGAGGCTTCCGTCCAGTATTTGATGGCTGAAACGACGTCGTGATCGTCCAGTTTGGTAAAATGTCGCAGCAATTCGTCAGTTTCGACCGGGTGGTCAGGCTTGCGGTACAGAAACCAGCCGAGGTGCCGCGGCGCTTCCAGTTCGACGCCCTGCATGACCAATTCACGGGCACGAAGCAGCGTGTGAATAAGCATCTGTTCAGCAGACACGCTGGTTTTGTGCAAATAAACCTGCCAGTACATCAGTCGCCGGGCGATCAGGAATTTTTCGATGCTGTAAATGCCTTTTTCCTCAACCACCAACCGCCCGTCGTGTACCGCCAGCATTTTGATGATGCGGTCGTATCCGATCACGCCCTCGCTTACACCTGTGAAAAAACTGTCGCGATTGAGGTAATCCATGCGATCCATATCCAGTTGGCCGGACACCAACTGGTGCAAAAAGGTTTTGGGGTGCTCGTTTTTAAAAATACGAATGGCTAAGGAAAGCCGCCCGTTGAATTGCCGGTTGAGGTCTTCCATGAGCAGCGTTGACAGGTCTTCGTGGTGCAGGCTGACCAACGTATGCTCCAGCGCGTGGGAAAACGGGCCGTGACCGATGTCGTGCAACAGGATAGCGACACAAACGGCTTCGGCCTCTTCAGGCGAAATGTCGGCCCCTTTTTTACACAGCGTGTCAATGGCCAGTTGCATCAAATGCAGCGCGCCCATCGCATGATGAAAACGCGTATGCAAAGCGCCGGGGTACACATAGGGCGCAAGTCCCAACTGCTTGATGCGCCGAAGGCGTTGCACCCAGGGGTGGTCAATGAGTTCGAGTAACAGCCCGCGCGGTACGGACACAAAACCATAAACCGGGTCGTTGAATATTTTTTCCTGTTTGTTCACGTCAGAGTATTGATGAGCGATGGCGAAGGTGAAAACTTATAACACAAAACTCATAACTACTTATGTACATTTACCCAAAAAATAACGTAAATGGTTAGGTCAGCGGTTTTGGATCAAAAAAGCAGGCGATTTTAGGTCAATCAAGCCGCTTTTTTGAGTTCGATGCAGCGCATCGGACGAAAAAAACGGCGAAGAGTGGCCTAAAATAGACCTTTTTTGACCAAAATGG
>JADZBJ010000313.1 GCA_020852155.1 Saprospiraceae bacterium
ATTTTCATTTCCTGAAAGACGGCAAACATTATGCAGAACTGGATGAAACCGGCTTGCATATCCGAAGCCTTCTGGATGAAACCAAAGACTCGCTGGTAGGTCTGCCCGCCGAACTATCCCTGGCCGACGTTGACCAGTTTGAATTCAGCGAAAACGAAGCCTGTCTGTTGCTGCGCAGCAATTCCAAATCCGTTTACCGGCACTCATCGCTGGCCACATACAGCATTTACGATTTCAAGCGCAACAGACTGATGCCGCTGCACGAGTCTGCTGAAATTCAGTTTGCAACACTGTCGCCTGATGGTTCGCGCGCGGCATTTGTACTGGGCAACAACGTGTACATCCGCGACCTGGTCTTGAACAAAACCATACAAGTCACCACCGACGGCAAGATGAATGCCATCATCAACGGCATTCCCGACTGGGTGTACGAGGAGGAATTCAGCCCCGTTGACGGCGACGGAATGGTGGCCTGCAAATGGAGCCCTGACGGCAACCAACTCGGCTTTTTGAGGTTTGATGAAACCCTCGTGCCCACCATGCCCATGACCTGGTACGAAGGCGGTATGTATCCGCGTCAGTCGTCTTTCAAATACCCGAAAGTTGGTCAAAACAACTCGTTCGTAACAGCGCACGTTTTCGACCTGAAAACCGGCGCTGTCGCCACGGCTAACACCGACCCGAAAGCCGATCATTATCTGCCGCGCATCAACTGGACGCCCGATAATCGCTTTGTCGTGATGCAGTTAAATCGTGCGCAAAATGACCTTCAATTGCTGCAAATGAACAGCAGCACCGGCGCAGTCACTGTTTTATATCAGGAAAAAGACCCGGCGTATATCGAACTGGAAAGCGAAAACAAATTGCGTTTTCTGAAAAACGGCGATTATCTGTGGACCAGCGAAAAAACCGGATTTCTGCACATTCACCGGCAAAATGCAAATTCCTCCGCCGACCTGACGCCGGTCAATGCGGATGTGACGGCTTTTTATGGCGTCAATGAAAAATCGGGCACGTTCTATTACCAGACGGCTACTCCGACACCCATGGACAGGCAGGTTTGGGAGGGTTACCTCGACAGCCGCCCTGCGCGCTTGCTGACGCCTGAATCTGGCACCAACGACGCCGGTTTTACGCCTGATTTCAGTATGTTCGTTCACACCCGTCAGGATGCCAACACACCGCCCGTAGCCGTTTTAAAAGACCTGAATGGAACGACGCTCCGCAAATTTGTGGACAACGCCCGTGTCCTGAAACTGCGCAAGGAATTCGATTTTGTCAACAAGGAATTTTTCCAAATACCTGTCACAACAACCGTCAATGGTCAGGAGCAGCGCATCATGCTGAATGCCTGGGCCATGAAACCCGCCAACATGGAACCCGGCCGGAAATACCCGGTTTTGTTTGATGTCTATGGCGGCCCCGGTTCGCAGACCGTACAAAACCAGTACGATGGCTATATGGGCAGTTGGCATCAACTGCTGGTCAAAAAAGGATATGTCGTGGTGAGTGTGGATAATCGCGGTACTGGCGCGCGGGGTAGCGAATTCAAAAAATGCACCCAAATGCAACTCGGAAAACTGGAAACCGAAGACCAGATTGCAGCGGCCCGGTATTTGGCCACGCTTCCGTGGGTGGATGGTCAGCGCATCGGCATCTGGGGCTGGAGTTTTGGCGGTTACCTGAGTACATCGTGCATCCTGAAAGGCAACGACGTGTTTAAAATGGCGATGGCTGTCGCGCCGGTCGTCAACTGGAAATGGTACGATTCTGCCTACACCGAAAGATACATGCGCACCACCAGCGAGAACCTGAGCGGCTATGATGGCAATTCGCCCATCAACTTCGCCGACCGTCTGCGTGGCGACAACTATTTCATTGCACACGGCGTTGCAGACGATAATGTACACTGGCAGCAAACCGTAGAGATGATAAATGCGTTAATTAAGGCCAACAAACAATTTGAAACCTATTATTACCCCAACCGAAACCACGGCATTTATGGCGATAACGCAACCATGCACCTCTTCACCAAACTGACCAATTTCGTCCTCGAAAAACTCTAACCACCTCAAACCACCTCAAACGGCGCGCAAGCGCCATTCAAACAACTTCAAACAACATCCATGCGCGGTTCGATACGACTTTTTACACTCTGGGGGATACCTGTTCATTTACACTGGACGTTCAGCCTGATATTTGTGTATGCTTTATGGATTGGCTATGACAATGGCCTTACACCCATAGGTATTGCCTGGCTCATGGGCTTTTTCATGGCGATGTTTGGTTGTGTATTGTTGCATGAATATGGCCACTCCCTGACCGCCCGGCGCTACGGCGTCGAAACGCGCGATATTATCCTCACGCCCATTGGCGGCGTGGCGCGCCTGGAAAGAATGCCCGAAAAGCCCTGGCAGGAATTCATCGTGGCCATTGCAGGCCCTATGGTTAATGTCGTTATAGCGATAGTTTTAGCGCTGCTGGCTTTCCTGATTTTCTCCGGCGAAAAATGGATGATTTTCAAATGGATATTTCAGGAGCAATTTTCCTTCGGCAACAGCAATGAAACGGCTGAAGTCATGGAAGAAACCGGACTCGCGCCTGACGGATTGCTTTCCTATTTGCCCATGTTAGTCGCCGCCAATTTGTGGCTGGTGCTGTTCAACCTCATTCCGGCCTTTCCGATGGATGGCGGACGTGTTTTCAGGGCCTTATTGGCTATGCGCATCGGTCGGGTCAAAGCAACCCAAATTGCGACGTGGCTCGGACAAGGCATCGCTGTGATTTTCGTCGTTGTCGGTTTATGGAAAGGCGCGTTTACCATGACGCTGATCGGCTTTTTCGTGTTTAGCACGGCGCGTTCTGAAAATTCAATGGTGCAACTCGACGCATTTATGCGGCAATACAAAGCCCGCGATCTCCTGCGTCAGCAGTTTTCAAGGCTCAACGTCAACGACTGGATGCAAACGCCCGTTGATTTGATCAAAGGCGGTTTGGAACGTCATTTTCTCGTCTTTGACCTGGAAGAACGGCTGGTCGGCACGCTCGAAGAAGAACAAATCATTGAGGCCATCAAACACCGCGACCTCTCCGCCGAAGTGCGACAGTTCATGAGTCCGGTGACGGCAGTTTACGCCTCCGAATCATTGCAGTACATTCATTATCTGATCCGCAACCAACAACATAGCATCCTGGCCGTCATCGAAGAGGGCCAACTCATTGGCGTTATTGATGATATCGGACTGGATAATTTCTTGCGGATTAACAAGATAAAGGGGTAAAACTTAGGCGTAGAGTATTTCCCCACACTAATGGCTGTCTCATAAGAAGCGATTCTGTGCTTTTTATGATTAACCGCCAATGACGCTAATTACGCAAAATATTGAAAATCAAAAACTTAGCGTATTTAGTGTCATTAGCGGTTAAACTAATTTGCTCGGTTTTATGACTTTTGAGACACCCTCCAGTGTGGTTAAAACTTCACATCCACGCCAAAAGTAATCGTTCGGGCCGACGGATAAGCACCATAATCCACGCCTGCGGTACGCTCGGTGGATGCGCCATTGGAAGATACTTCCGGGTCAAATCCTTTGTATTTTGAAAAGAGAAACAGGTTTTGCGCTTGCGCGTAAAGCCGTACGCTGCTCACTTTGGCGACCTTTTTCAGGTTGTAGCCCAGCGTTACATTTTGAATACGCACAAACGAACCGTCTTCAATAAACTGCGTGGAATTTTGCAGGAAATTCGGGTTGATGAATGATGCCCGTCCGTACTCTGTACCGGAGTCGCCAGGTTTTTTCCAACGATCAAGCAGATTAGTCGTGTTGTTGGCATAGACCGACGACAGTCCGCCTTCATTGCTCCAGCCCAGATTGTCCGTTGTGGCGCGAATCAGGTTGAAGACTTTGTTCCCGGTAACAAAACGGGCAAAAATGCTCAGGTCGAAATTTTTCCAGGTAAAATTATTGGTCAATCCGCCAAACCAGTCGGGCAGCGCGTCGCCTGAAATCCGGGCGTCATCAAAGTCAATATTGCCATCGCCGTTGGCGTCGCGGTACATGGCGTCGCCGGTTTGCGGATCAACGCCGAGGTATTCGATGGCCATGAACGAGCCGAGCGATTCGCCGACTTTCAGGATATGCGTCGCCTCGAGGTCGCTGTAAGCATTCAGCAAAATGCCGTCGCTGCTCAGGCTGACGATTTTGTTGCGGACATAAGTCGTGTTGAAAGCAGCCTGCCACGAGAAATGTTTGCGGCGAATCAGGCTGGCATTCAGGTTAAATTCCAGGCCAGTATTTTGCACCTCGCCGCTGTTGCGTGTCACGGTCGAAAAGCCTGTTGTTCCCGGTATCACATCTTCGCTCAGCAGGCGGTCTTTATTTGATTTAAAAAATTCAATAGCGCCGGAAAAACGGCCTTGTTTAATTTCAAAATCAAAGCCGACATTCAGCATTCGATTGCGCTGCCAGCCCAGGTTCGGGTCGGCAATGTTGCGCAGCATGAGCGCTGGAAGTCCGTCGTATCGAACCGGCCCGTAGAATGAAATATTTTCAAAATCGCCAATTTCCTGGTCGCCTGTGACGCCGTATGAAACGCGGAGTTTTGTATCGGTAAACAGTTTGGAATGCCAAAACTGCTCGTTGCTCAAGCGCCAGGCCACTGATGCCGAAGGGAAAAATCCGTAGCGGTTGTTTTTGGAAAAACGCGACGAACCATCCATACGACCACTAGCTGTAATCAGGTAGCGATTGTCGTAATCATAATTGACGCGGCCCAGGAATGACGCCAGCGAAAAGGCTGTGCCAATTGAACTGGCACTCGTGATGGCTGCGGCACTCGAAACGCGCTCCAAAGTGCCGGGCGGGAAGCCCTGACCCGTAGCGCTGCCGCGATCAATTTGCGTGCGCTGAGCCGTGAAGCCGCCCAACAGGTTCAGGCCGTGTTTTCCTGACTGGCGAGTGTAGTTCAAGGTGTTTTCATTGAGCCAGGTCAGGTTTCTGAAATTGGCCTCGTAGGCTTCACCACCCACGGCTTCTGCATCGGCCGTGATTTGCGATTTAAACTGATTGTCAAAAATAAACGAGGCGTCCGCCGACCATGAAGTTTTGAATTTCAGGTTTTTCAGGATGGAATATTCCCCGAACGCCGTTCCCAGCACGCGGTAGTTGTTCGTGTAGGCGCGTATTTCTTTTGCAGATTTTACCGGATTATCCGACAGCCAGCTGGCTTGATAATTTTCAAAAGCAGCATAGGAACCGTCGGCTTCGTAGGCGGGCATCAGGGGCGAAGCGCCGAGCGCATTGGTGATGATGCCCGTGTAAGTGTCATCGTTGAACGAGCGGCGATTGCGCGAATAGGTCGTGCTGAAATTCGTACCGATGCTGAATTTTGAATTGACATTATGGTCCAGGTTCAGGCGATAGTTCAGCCTGCGGTAAAAATTTTCAATGACCACGCCTTGCTGGTCAAAATAGCCCGCCGAGGTGAAAAAGCGCGTTTTGTCAGTGCCACCGCGCATTGAAACTTCATAGTTACTGATCGGCGCTGTTCGGGTAACTTCGTCGAGCCAGTTGGTGTTGATACCTGACGACAGGTCAAAATTTTCCAGTGGCGCAGTGAGTACAGCCGGGTCAAAATCAGGGCCGAAAGCGGTCGGGTCAGCCTCGTACACGCGCAGGTCGTTGGCGCGGGCTTCTTCCACCAATTCGACGAATTGTTGCGACGACATGAATTCGATGGGCCGCATCACCTGTTGAAAGCCGGTGTAGTAATTCAGACCCACTTCGGTTTTGCCCTGTTTGCCGCGGCGCGTTGTAATCAGTACCACCCCGTTGGCTGCACGCGCGCCATAGATCGCTGCCGCAGAAGCGTCTTTCAGGATTTCAATGCTTTCGATGTCATTCGGATTGATGTCTGACACGGAACTCAGCGTTTGTCCTGAACCCACGACATTGCCCTGAAGGTCGAAGGCTGTGGACAGTGCCGAGTTACTTTCGCTCAGCAGCGGAATGCCGTCAACGACATACAGCGGATTCTGATTGCCGCGTACGCTGACTAACAGACCAGCGCCCGGCGTGCCGGAAGGCGACACGACATTCAGGCCCGACACCCGACCCTGAATGCTGTTGGCGAGGTTGGTGACGGGCTGATCTTTAAAATCTTTATTTCGAATGCTGGAAATAGCGCCGGTTACCTGGCTTTTTTTCTGAACACCATAGCCGACTACCACGACATCTTCCAGTTGTACGGCATCAGACAGCAGTTCGACGTCAATTTTTGTACGGCCTTTTACGGCTACTTCTTCATCGTTGAAGCCGGTGTATCGAAAGGTCAAAGTCGCATCCGCTGGCGCTGAGATGCTGTAATGCCCGTTTATGTCGGTGCGTACGCCGGTCGAGGTATTTTTAATAGCCACCGTAGCGCCAACCAGGGTTTCCCCATTGGCGGCGTCAGTGACTACACCGGTAATAACAATGTTTTGTGCCGCAAGGAAAATGGGCGCACAAAGGAGGATAAAGAGTGTAAAGTTTCGCAGCATATCCGTTTCGTTAATGATCGGGCAAATCTGCGAATTTTTTAGCAAATTGTAACTGGTTAGGTCAGCGGTTCTGGATCAAAAAAGTAGGCGATTTTAGGTCAATCAAGCCGCTTTTTTGAGTTCGATGCAGCGCATCGGACGAAAAAAACGGCGAAGAGTGGCCTAAAACAGACCTTTTTTGACCAAAACGGGAGCGACCTAACCAGTTACAACAAATTATCCTTTCCACTCAAATATCACTCCGGCGTAGGCCAGTCCGCCACCAAATCCGAATATCATGATACGATCACCCGGTTTGACCCGGCCGTCGCGAATGCCCCGGCAGAGAGCCAATGGAATACTCGCCGAAGAGGTATTGCCATAATCCACGATGCTTTCCAGTACTTTATCCAGGGGGTAAGAAGTTTCTTTGCAGATGGCTTCAATGATGCGCAGGTTGGCGCTATGCGGCACAAACCAGTCAATGTCATTCATCGTCAGGCCGTTCATGGCGGCTAATTTTTGCATTTGGTCGGTAACGGTGTTTACCGCCCACTTGAATACTTTACGACCGTTTTGAACGATTTTACGCGACATGTTAAGTTGTAAGCCGTCTATTTCGGTGGCGTAACCAGAAATATACAAATCTGCGCCGCCTTCTCCGCTGGCGCCGGTTATACATCCCGGACGAATATTGCCTGTTTCATCTGCTTCGATGAGTACCGCGCCTGCGCCGTCGCCGAATAACACACAGGAAGTTCGGTCGGAGAAATCTGTCACTTTTGACAATGTTTCAGCGCCAAGCACCAGTATTTTACGGTGCGAGCCGCCGGCGATCAGGCCCTTGGCCATGACAATACCGTAACCAAAACCGGCACAGGCGGCATACACATCCAGCGCGCCGGCACGATGTAACCCCAGGCGGTGTTGAACGCGGCAAGCCATGCTCGGCATGGGCTGATCGGGCGTAACCGTTGCCACCAGAATCATATCCACATCATCGAGTGTTACGTTATGGTTCGCCACCAGGTCTTCAACAGCCCGCACACAGAGGTCGCTCGTAAACTCATTTTCGGTGGTATGATAACGCATTTTAATACCCGTACGCGAGACAATCCACTCGTCGTTGGTATCAATAATTTGTTCAAAATCGTGGTTGGAAATGGCCTTGGCCGGTACGGCCATGCCGATAGCACTCAGACGAGCGTTCATCATTTTGCATTAATAAATTAATGACGCTCCAAGCGGGGAAAACAGAAACGCCGGGTAAAGAGTAGATCAATCTGGTCCGGCGAAGGTATCTCTCAAAAGGTCAAAAATATATTTCGAAACAAATGAAGTTGATATTCGATGGATTGTTTTTTGAAAATTTAAAAAACAATTTTACATATTTGATATAATGTGTATTTTGAAATTTAATATTGTTTAGATTGGTAAAAACTCACCCATTATTGTTGATTGGTAAAAACTTAGCCCCAGCGGGGCATAACGTCGGTAGCCTAAAAAATGTAAAAAATACCGAGGTGCGTAGCACCGTAACGTCGGTTACGTGTGACCGACGTTACGGTGCTACGCACCTTATCATATTCCTGCGATCATGTTCTACCGACGTTACGCCCCGCTGGGGCTAAGTTTTTACGTTGATTGTTTATTTTTTCAGCCTGTGATGATGATGCTTTGAAAAACAGGGTTAGTAAACGATTGAGTACATCTCTGTTCCAGATCGAGGCAACCAAAGTGAATCTTGATGAAGGTAGTCTTGCGCAACGATAGATGTTTTTTGCAATGAATCCCAAAGAACATGAGTCGTCCAGTTGCCCGGCAAGTAAACCGAAGTATCAAGTGTTTGATTCATCGGCAAGTCTATTTTCAGGAAATATCCACTATAAGAAACAGGATTCACACCTGCCTGATCTTTATAAGCATCATTATAGCATTTCACATACAGGACATTTTGATCGCTTGTCGTATGATTGATTTTTAAGGACAATTTAGCGTCCTGGGGCGTTAGGCCGTAGTCAATATTGTTTTCTACACCCTGTTTTTCCCCGCTGACCAAAAGCATGGGCATGTACCCGGTTTTATGTGTTAACCAATGATGCATACGTTCGTCCTCATCACCGATATGAATCACTCTGTATATCCCGTCAATTCCTGTTGTAACATTGTATTCTTTGATTACAACACCAATGCTTTCATCCTGTGAACCGTAAACGTTAAAATTCAAATACGCCCCTTCAATCGGCTCACCGGTCACGCGGTCGTACACCCGACCGGTAATCGTGGTCGTGACCAAGTCGTTTTTACGGCATTGCCAGTTATGAAGGCTTGCCAGTGTCAGGAAAATCAGCAGTGTAGTATTTATCGTTTTCATGATGACTGTTGTTTTGAGCATTATTGTCTTTCCAACGCTGAAAAATCCGCGAAATCCGCTGTCTC
>JADZBJ010000314.1 GCA_020852155.1 Saprospiraceae bacterium
TCAGGAGATTTGAAAACGCCTACGCAGTTTTTAATGCCTTGAAAATCAATGCCTGTTTTGCCGCCAATGGCAGCGTCAGTCATACTCAGCAGGGTAGTGGGAATCTGAATAAACCGGAAACCCCGCTTCCAGGTAGCAGCGCAAAATCCGCCCAGATCGCCAATCACGCCACCGCCGAGGTTGATGAGCAGTGAATGTCGGTCTAATCCTGCATTCAAAAACTGTTGCCAAACCTGTGTAGCGGTTTCAAGGTGTTTGAGTGCCTCGCCGGGCTGAATTTCGATGATGGTTACATCTGTGTTCAGGCCTGTTTTTTTCCAAAAAACGGGCAAACAATATTGCCGGGTATGGGTGTCGCACAGAATAGCCACCGATGAAAATGATTGCGCCTGAAACCACTGTTGGAATGAAAATTCAAGGTCTCCGACAAAAACCGGGCATTCAACAACATCGGGCGCTGCGTAACGGAGTAAAATAGGCGAATTGGTCATGGCTTTTTTATGATTTTCAAAACCTGTTTTTGGGCGGTTTTGAAATTTTTCAGGACAAGTAAATACATACCTGACGGCTTTGCACTCAGGTCAAGCACGTATTCGGGTAAAATTTGGATTCGTTGGTGTTGAATTTCATGGCCATCAAGGCGCACAATTTGCAGATACCATTCGCCTTCGTCGTCGGGCGAAGTGACCGTCAGGCGCGCTACATCGCTGGTAATGTTGGGCTGCAGGCTTAGTGTTGCTGTTGGCGTGTATTCGTTTGGCGCGGAGGTTGTGATGGGCGGGCCAATGGGTAAAGCATCGCAAACGGGTGGGGCCGTCCAGCCGCTGCATTCTGGCAAGGGCGGATTGCGTTGCACCAGCGTATGTTGTTGGAATGTCTCGCCGCAGACGACTGTTTTTACCAAAAATGCAGGTAGTTGTTCCAGCACTTGTTGCGCCCATTGCGGGTCGCCGGCATCATGTCCGAACCCCTGGCCGGTATTCAGGTAAATCGTGCCGCCAAGGTCCCTGACCCGCTCGGCGATGCTGCATCCTCCGTGAATAAGCGTTTGATAGGTATTGCAGCACGGAATGGCGCGGTCATCATCATAGCCAACAATGCCGTCGTGGGTGCCATGGAAAATGCCAACTGCGATGTTGTCTGTGGTGATTTCCTGATTGATCCATTCGGTACTGAACATGCCGCCAGCCAGTGACACGACTGCCCGAATGCCGGATACCGGATCAAGCGTTTCATTGAGGTATTTGCCGCCTGTTCCGGCAGAAGGGATGACCTGCTGCATTTCAGCCTGCTGTGTAAAAGCAACATTGAAGGCCGTGTATGCACCCGCACTGCCGCCCACCACAGCAATCCGGTCAGGATCGAGGTGTAATGCGCTGTGGTGGTCTTGCAACCAGCGAATGCCGTCATTGACATCCACCGTTGCGACATAGGCTGATGGCATGAAGGAGTTTCCCCAACTCAGGTTGCAAAAATTGCCGGTTGACTGCGCCAGCAGGCAATCCACGCGGCGACAAAGCCTGTAGCCAATGGTCGCCGCAACAAAACCTTTTTGAGCCAATGCGCTGGCTGCTGTGTTAAAATCTTTGTAATCGCCGCCAATAAAAAAGCCGCCGTGAACCAATGTGATTAAAGGCCGTTTTTCTCCTGGTTGAAGATCATTCGGGTAAAACACTTTGAGCCGAACATCAACAGGGACATTAAAACTGAATTCGTCAATTTGGGTGGCTGTTTTATAGACAACATCCTGAGAATCAACGGTGTGAAACTCATTCAGTAAAACCTGACTGCCATTACACCAACCTTGTGAAAAGATCGTTTTGGGAAAAAAAAGGAATATAATCAGGCCGGGAATTAAGTGTTTCATTGTTTCATGTTTGTTTTGGTATTCAATTTTTGCCCTCAAAATTAGACCTTCACCAGTAGTTTGCAACACTTTCGTCTGTCAAATATCCAGGTCAGATTGGGGTATAGCAACAAATTGTGCAATTTTGCGCCCCTCACTCGATAACGTTGATGATTAACCTCTCTTTTCAATATCCTGCCTGGTTCCTGTTGTTCTGCGTGTTGCTGGGACTGGGCTATGCGCTGCTGCTGTACTATCGCGATACAACTTTCAGGGAACAATCCAGAAACCTGAATCTTTGGCTGGGCATTCTTCGCTGGCTGACCGTGACGATTCTGTCTGCACTGTTGTTGTCGCCGCTGCTCAAAAGCCTGCTGACGGAAACCAAAAAACCTGTCGTCGTGCTGGCGCAAGACCAATCGGAAAGCGTCGGCAATGCCATGAATGAAGCCGCACTGACACAGTATCGCCAACAATGGGACAACCTGAAAACGGCCCTTGGTGAAAATTATGAAGTGCACGAACTGGCTTTCGGCGACCAGGTGCGCGAAGGCGTGGACTTTAACTTTACGGACAAGGTCAGCAACATGTCGGAAGCCCTGCGTGGTATTTATGACCTGTACGGCGGCCAAAACCTCGGCGCCGTGGTGATGGCTTCGGATGGTATTTACAATGAAGGCAGTAATCCGGCTTACACCGATGCGCCGCTTTCTGCGCCGGTTTACGCCATTGCCCTCGGCGATACCACACCGCGTCGTGACCTGGTGTTAAAGCGCGTTTTTCACAATAAAATAGCGTACCTCGGCGACAAGTTTACCATTCAGGCAGACATTACAGCCGCTAACTGCGCCGGGCAACAGACCGTCCTGAACGTTGCCAAAATGGTTGATGGGCAGGCGCGTAACCTGCAATCTCTTCCTGTCAATATTGCCGGAAATGACTTTTTCACAACGCGCGAAATTATCATAGAGGCAGATCAGGCGGGCGTGACGGAATATGTACTGTCTGTCGCCGGTGTTTCAGGCGAGGCTTCCGCTGCGAACAACCGCAAAACCATTTTCATAGATGTACTGGATGCGCGTCAGAAAATTCTGCTGCTGGCCAACAGCCCGCATCCTGACTTGTCGGCCCTGAAAACGGCGCTGGAGATCAATAAAAATTATCAGGTGACCATCGGCTACGTCAGTGATGCCACGGTAGATGTGACCAAGCACGATTTTGTGGTGTTGCACAACCTGCCATCGGCCAGTTTTAATGCCGAAAACATCCTGAACAAGTTGAATGAAAAGCAAATACCGAGGTTGTTTATCGCTGGTATGCAGACCAACTTCAACGCTTTGGCCAAAGCCCAGGCATTGGTTAATGTACAAAGCGACGGCCGCCAGAGCGATGATGTTCAGGCGCGTGTGTCATCCGAATTTGCCGCGTTTACACTTGACCCGCGTGTGATTTCAGAGTTGCCAAAATTCAATCCGCTTACTTCTGCTTTCGGTAATTTTTCAGCGACGCCTCAAGCGCAGGTTTTATTGAAAAAACGCATTGGCAAGGTTGATACTGAGCAACCGTTGCTGGCCATTGGCGAGACAAATGGCATCAAATGCGGCATCTTGTTGGCGGAAGGATTGTGGCGCTGGCGTTTGTTCGACTTTTTACAACACAATAACCACGAGATTTTTGATGAATTGTTAGGTAAAACAGTGCAATACCTGTCGTTGAAAGAAGACAAGCGAAAATTCAGGGTCAACCTGGATAAAAACATCTTCAATGAAAATGAGCCGGTTGTTTTCGGAGCAGAGTTGTACAACGATAACTACGAATTGGTCAATGACCCGGATGTCAGCCTGAGCATTCGCAACCGCGAGGGCCGCGAATTCACTTACACATTCAATAAACTGGGCAAAGGTTACACCCTGAATGCCGGTATTTTGCCCGTAGGCAGTTATACCTACCGAGCGGCAGTGACATTTAATGGACAGGCTTTGAGTTACGAAGGTCGTTTCAGTGTGCAGCCCATCGAAATGGAATTGTTTGAAACAACCGCCAACCATGCTTCGCTCCGTCAGTTGAGCCAGAAATTTGGCGGCGTAACTGTGGGTAAAGATGATATGGCGATGGTGGCTGATTTGATCAAAAATAACCAGACCGTGAAGCCGGTCATTTATCAAACATCGCAGACCAATCCGCTCATCAATTTGAAATGGATTTTTGCACTGTTGGCTTTGCTGCTCAGTGCTGAATGGTTCATGCGGCGTTACTTCGGGGCTTATTGATCAACCTAAAAGTATATTTCCCGCAGATAA
>JADZBJ010000315.1 GCA_020852155.1 Saprospiraceae bacterium
GCTGAGGGCAGTGCACTCAGGTCAACGATCTGAAGGCCGCCGCCGCCTTCTGAAGTGACGTAAGCGTAGTGTGAGTAGGTTTTGATTTCTTTCCAAAGGTTGTCTGGGCCGGGCACCTGCACGATGTTGACAGGCTGATCCGGGTTAGTACATTCCATGATAATCAGTCCTTTGGAGGCACCAAGCAGGCCATATTCACGGCCGTTGGCTGCGTAACCGCAAACGTTGGCCAGAGTTTGGCCGGGAATGTTCACTTTGGAACGCAATTCGATGTTGAAATTTTGAGCGAATAACGCCTGCGCATTCAGCAACAACACTGAAAGGCACAACTTAAATAGAGATTTGAACATGAAAACAGTAAAAGTTTGAGTCGAATTTATCGCAGTTGGTTTCCTCCCGGAGTCTGCGGACAAATGTAGTTCAGTATATGGCTAACGCCGTGCAACAATGGATACGGTAAGTCGGCTAATGCAGGACAAATTGCCCTTTTCATCCTGAATTTCAATGTTCCAGACGTGTACCGAGCGCCCGACACGAACAGGGCGGCACGTACCGGTGACTGTTCCGCCTTCTTTCACGCTTTTCAAGTGGTTGGCATTGATTTCCAGTCCGACGGCTGTTTCAACAGTCAGGTCTTCAATACAAAGGGTGCTGGCGATGCTGCCGAGTGTTTCGGCCAGCACTACGCTGGCGCCGCCGTGTAAAATGCGGAAAGGCTGTACGGTATGCCGATTGACGGGCATGGTGGCTACCAGGTAATCGTCGCCGATTTCAGTGATTTCAATGCCCAGTGTTTCGCCCATTGTATTGGCATTGAGGGTGTTGATGCCGTCCACGGTGGCGGGTTGTTTCCAGATTTTCATAAAATGCGTCTTGTCGTTTGGAAAAAGCGGGCGAAGGTAATGGAAAGGTTTTTTAACACAGAGGTCTCTGCGTACTCTGTGTTTAATCTCTGCGTGCTCTGTGTTTTAAAAAAACAATGTCAAACACAGAGGTCTCAGAGTGTTTCACAGAGAACCACAGAGCGTAGAGTAGTTTTCTCTGTGTACTCTGTGTTTAATCTCTGCGTGCTCTGTGTTTTAAAAAAAAAATGTCAAACACAGAGGTCTCAGAGTATCCCACAGAGAACCACAGAGCGTAGAGTAGTTTTTAAATCTCTGCGTACTCTGTGAAACACTCTGTGTACTCTGTGTTTGTTTTTAAAACACAGAGGTCACAGAGGTTTAAACACAGAGAACCACAGAGCGTAGAGTAATTTTCTCTGTGTACTCTGTGAATCACTCTGCGTCCTCTGTGTTTAAAACAAAAAAGCCACCCCGAATGATCGGGATGGCTTCAACAAATTATCCTGTTACTGGAATATGTTTATCGTTAACGCACGACGCTAATCTTGACCACTTCGCCCGCGCCATTGGCTTTGTTTTCCAGGCGCACAAAGTACGGACCAGGCGTGAGTTCTGATACATCAATAAAGAAAACATTTTCGCCTTCGCTGACAGGAACCGACTGGCCCGATACCAGCGCACCGCCGAGGCTGTGTATGGTCAGGCGACCTTCGAATGAACGTTTGCCCTCATACGTCACCTGCGCGTTTGTGCGCACCGGATTGGGATAGACCTGCATGGCGCGCTGGCGTAGTTGCGCTTCGGCGATGCCGACGCTGCCGCTGTTGAGGTAGCAATCCGGACTGACCACCTGATCGGTATCAAGGATGCCGACTTTGGCATAGCCTTCGAACATGGTCTGTTCGAGCACCTGATTGTCAGCGCCGAGCCAGTCTTGCAGCAAGGTCGAGAAAATCTGACGATAGTCATGCTGAACGCCCTGCAACTGATTGTCGTTGGTCAGGTTGCTCAGGTTGACGTTGGTGCCCATGACACCGGCCTTGATATTCTTGCCAAACAGCATCATGGGCGACAATGTGCCGTGGTCAGTGCCATCCGAGCCGTTTTCCTTGGCGCAACGACCAAATTCAGAGAATGTACAAGCCACCACCTGATCGGCCAGGCCCATCATTTGCAAATCATCAAGGAATGCCTTGACAGATTCGCCCAGAAACTGAAGCAAATCGGCATGTTCGCCAGTGGCGGTTGAGCCGCCTGCATCTACCTGAGCATTGTGCGTATCGAAACCGCCCAACTGGCACAGGAAAATTTTGGTTTTGCAACCGCCGCTGATCAGTCGCGCGATGGTTTTGAGTTGTGAAGACAAGGATTGGCCTCCGAGATTGGCCGGATAATTCGTATTGGCGTTGGTGCCTGCGTTGAACACATTCGTGATACGTTGCGCATACAGGCTGACGCTGCGCTCGACGCCCATGATGTATTCTAATTGTTCGCCCTGTTCGGTGTCGGGTACATTCTGGATGGGCGCGCCGCCGATGGTTTGAACCAATGAATAAAACCCCGCAGGGTCCTGTCCGCTGAGGTTAATGGCGTTTTGGTGCTCTGTTTCGGTGTGAAAACCCAGCGCCGGATTGGAGTCGCCCACCTGAATACCCAATGGGTCAGGCATGGCGGTTGTCGGCGCGCCCAGCACATCCGGGTAGATGGCTTGCAGGGCGCGGCCCATCCAGCCCGAGCCGATATTAAAATTAGCGCCGGTTGAATCGCCGCCAGTCATCCAGAGGTCGGTGCCTTTGAAGTGCGACTGGTTCATGCTTTGGTAGCCGACACCTTGTACCAGGCATGCGCGACCTTCATCGTACATGGTTTTGAAACTTTGCAGCGCCGGGTGCAGACCTACCTGATCGTCGTTGGGCAAAGTGGTGTCCAACTGAATCAGTTCGGTTTCTGCGATTCGAATGGTCGGGCGCAGGTTGGCGTAAGCATCATATTGCGGCAGCGGAATCAGCGTGTTCAGGCCGTCGTTACCGCCTTTGAGTTGAATCAACACCAGCGTACGGTCTTCCACGCCATCGCAAGCGCCGAGTATGCGGGCCATTTTTGAGTTGGCAAAAGGCCGGAATGCTGTATTGTTGACTACGAACGGTGTAACGCCCGCAGCAGAGAATATTTTGAGAAAATTTCTTCTTTTCATCGTTTTGAAATGTTTTAGAATGTTTGGTATTCCGGCGAGTACATAACGGCTTTCAGGAAACGTTCGAGGATGGTTCTCACCTCGGCATCATTGCCTGTTTGCACATAGGTTTGCCATTCATAAGTCCAGTCGTCGGCGGGCAAACCATCCAGAAATACATTGGTATAGAAATATTCAAAACGTTGATCGTCAACTTCTTCCGGGAGCAAATACAGCAAGAATTCGCGTACCAACAACCATGCATCTGAAGGGTCGGTAACAAATCCGCTGTTTTTTGTCCATGCCGCTATGTCCAGGCGTGTGAATAACTGATTCCCCAGTCCATTACCACCATCGGGGTTCAATTTGCCCGTCAGGTAGTTGAATGGAACACGGTATCGCGTTATGATGCTGCTGGAGTTAAACCATGCGCGGCTATAATCGGGGTGCTGGTAAAAGCCTGGATAGCCGGCTACGTCGCTGGCAAAGAACAAATTCATGCCTGCGCCAGTGGTGAGGAATCCCAAACGGGTGTACATCAGGTGCAAACGGTCGGCGGTTGCATTCGGGTCGGGCACGGGCATATTAAAGAAGCTATGTGCCTGGAACATCAAATCCAGCGGCGATTTGATGATACCGCCAACGATTTCATTTTTATTGTCGGAGTCATCTGCATCAAAGAAGTGCTCGCTGCGAAACAGTTGTTGCAGCACTGGCTTGATTTCCCAGTTGGCTGCAACCAGTGTGTTGGAAAGCGGCACGATGACGTCGTTTTCAATTTCGTCGGTAATTTTCGGACTGACGAAATAGCGATACAGGCGGCGGCAAAGATTTTTGGCTGTTTCGGATTGTTCAAAAACCTTGTTGACAAACATGTTCAGTTCTTCCACCATTTTTGCTGCGGTACGCTGTGCTGGAACGGTAACGGCCGGAATGGTTAAATCCTGAAAACGCGCACTGAATTTTTTCTCCGTCCAGTTGTGCTGGCCGGGCGTATAAACACCTGTCGGAATGCCCGTGTCTGGGTCTATCTGTGTCCGTTGAATTTGTGTGCGAACGCCTGTGAGCACCTTGGCGGCGGCTATAATATCGTCTTCCGTGTAGTTGGTATAATCACCGGGCGCTACTTGCGGGCCTTTGCCGATGGTGAAGAGTTCGAGAAACTCGCGGGCAAAGTTTTCGTTAGGGTTGTTGGCTGTATTTTGCTGGTTGTTCAGGTAACGCAGCATTACGTTATCGGCAATGACTTTAAATGAAAACGCCCTGAAATTTCCCAGGCTTCCCCAGCGCATCAATTGGAGGTAATCGAAAAAGTGCGTATTGCCGAACGAATTGAGCGTTGCCTGATTAAACTGGTGCAGGAACAAGGCCATTTTATGGCTAATGCCTTGATCGAAGAGGGCTTCGTGCATCCACCAGGAGGTGATAAACGGGCGCAACTGAAAATCCAGAATACCGGTCATGGATGGCGGTAGCGGTTGTCCGGGCGGCAGGCACCAAACGCCGTTTTCGTGCGTAGTCAGGTCGTTGGGGTTGTCGTAAACAGGCTGGTCGCGTTGTAATGGATAAAGTTGCAGGATAGAGGCGACTGCCTGGTTGACCGTTTGAGCGGCCAGACTGTCCACTCTGGATTTGGTGAACCGGAAGCTGGTGCGGCGCAACAGGTGGGCGGCCCTGCGGTGCCCAAGTGTGCCTTGTAGTGGATTGAGTGATGCCATATCTAAATAAATTTGAACCGTTGGATCATTCGGCGGATCAAAGGTTTAAATTTCATTTGAAAAAAAGATTGCCATGAGCAAAATCTCATTGGGCGATTGCGCATTACGGCAGGTTCTCTACCTTCACGGCTCGTTAGGTTTTCAAATTTTTTACTAATTTTCTTCTTAAACAGGAAGCGTTTAATCTGAATACCGCATCTGTGCCAGATCATCCGATTTCCTGTATGCAAAAATTACTTTCATGACTAGAAAACTACTCTTTCTCCTCGCCATTATCACTTTTTATGCTTCCGGCGCATTGGCGCAAACACCAGCCTGTCCGACCCCTGCCCCTCCCGGTGCAGAGTCTTGCAACTCTACCTGTGTTTATTGCGATTTTAACGGATACATGGGTACGAACAACGGTACTCCTTCCGGTGGTAACTCAGGTTGCCCAAGTATCTCGTTGCACAATGACCAGTGGTTTGGTTTTGTAGCCGGCACGGATTTTATTTCGATTGACGTACTCACCACTGTTGCGGGCTGTACAACCCCTGACGGTTTGCAGGCTGCCTTTTACGACGCCTGTGGTGAAAACGCCATTGAGTGTAACGGCGGCTCTGACGGTGGCGCGGGAAGCCCGCTGAACCTGTCTTACGGCGGTTTTGTCCCCGGTCAGACGTATTACCTGATGATAGACGGTTACTCCGGTTGTGTTTGTGATTACGAAATCAGTGTTTCGGCAGGCTCTATTACGCCTCCGCCTCCGGGTGTAGCGACGCAGCCTCAGGGTCCCCTCAAAGTGTGCCCTGGCGCTGAAGTAGTTTATACTATTCCTGCGGTGGACGCTGCCGGTTTTTATCAATGGACGGCGCCTGCAGGCGCTTCGATCAATGGCGGTCCAAGCAGCGCTTCGTTTGAAGCGCCTGAAGGTACTGAAGTGACCATTACTTTCGGCTCTGCCGGTGGTAGCGTTTGCGTTCGGGTGGGTAATGCATGTTTCCCATCGACACAAGCCTGTATCAACGTTGTCAATCAGCCGATTCCACCGACACAACTGCCCATTAAGCGCATTTGCTATAATGAGTTGCCTTTCGAATGGGAAGAAGAGCCTCACACCATTATCAATAACCCTGGCACATTCAACCTGACCTCCACACCTTATGATTCTTACCTGGGTTGTGACAGTACGGTCAAGCAGACGATCATCGCACGTCAGATTGTGACCAACAACCTCGGTGTTCAATACATCTGTGAAGGTCAGTGCTATACAATCAATGGCAACAGCTATTGCAATAACACAGGCCAGACCACTGAAAATTTTGAAACCTATGACGGATGCGACAGCCTCGTCACCTTTAGCGTACAGAAAGTCAATGCCAATGCGGTAATCCTGCCTCCTGTGAGTATCAACTGCACCAACCCAAGCATTGACCTGAATAGTACAGGATCAACGGCTTTGAATGGCGGTGTAACCTACGCCTGGAAAAACAGCACCTGGGGCATGTTGGGTATGAATAATGTTACCCAAACCATCAGCACCGGTGGTATCTACCACTTGATTGTAACCAATCAGAGCGGTACTGCTTTCTGTCGCGATACAGCTACCATTACAGTGACGGATAATACGGTGCCGCCCGGCGTCATGGTTATCAGCGATTCAATGAATTGTATTTCAACATCGGCATTCCTGCAAGGATCATCCGGCACTGCGGGCGTTAACTACCTGTGGAGCGGCCCCGGTATTACGCCGGCGAATCAATTCCTGCAAAATCCGACTGTAAACGTGCCGGGCACTTACACGCTCGTAGTCACTAACCCTGTCAATAGTTGCACGTCTGCCGGTACAGCTATCGTGGCTGCCGACAATCAGCCTCCGGGAGCTGCACTGAGCAATGCTACACTTAACTGTAACGTAGCATCAACTGTACTCACACCCGTGACCAACGGCGTGAGCGGTGTCACTTACCTATGGACAGGCCCTGGCATCACCGCAGCCAATCAGAGCCTGCAAAACCAGACCGTCAGCACGGGCGGTACATTCACGGTGACGGTGACGAATCCGGTGAATGGTTGTACCAGTACGGCTTCGGCAACAGTGGCAAAAGATGTGGAAATACCAACCGCCAATGCCGGCGTAGATCAGCAGATCACCTGCCTGGCGCCGAATATTACACTCAATGGCGCAGGCAGTGCAACCACAGGCCCTGTTTCTTATAGTTGGACAGGCCCTGGCATTACGCCTGCGAACCAGAATGTGGCCAATCCGACGGTCAATACTGCCGGAACATATATTTTGACCATTCAAAACGGCACTAATTTCTGTTCAAAAACAGATACCGTGACGGTGGTTTCAAATGCCGTCTTGCCCGATGCAGTTGCTGGTACAGACCAACTCCTGACCTGCGCAGATACGGTGGTGACGCTGAATAGCAATGGTTCCTCTCAAGGCGCTAACTACACGGCTACATGGACTGGCCCGGGTATTACACCTGCGAACCAAAATCAATACAATCCTCAGGTTGAAGTGAATGGCGTATATACCATTCAAATTCTGAATACTGACAATGGCTGTACCCAAACCGATCAGGTAACGGTTAATATCAACACGACCGCTCCAACTGCCAATGCCGGAAACAATCAATTACTGACGTGTACTACTACGAACGGCGTTACCCTGTCGGGCAACGGCATACCGGCAAATGTCACATACTTATGGACTGGCCCCGGCGTAGGCGCCAATAACGAAACCCAGCAAAACCCGCAGGTTACCGTTGCCGGCCTTTATACTGTTCAAATAACCAATCCTGCCAATGGCTGTACGGACACAGCCACCGTTCAGGTCACGCAGGATGCCAATGTTCCGGTCGCCAACGCTGGGCCTGACCCGGTTATTAACTGTACTGTCAGTGTGGTGGATATTAATGCCTCGGCATCTACTATGGGAGGAAATATTACCTACGAATGGTCCGGCCCCGGTATCAATGCTACGAATATCAATGTTCAAAGCCCAACTGGACTGACTTTACCCGGCATTTATAACCTGACGGTAACCAATACAACGAATGACTGTAAGCAAACAGACGTTGTGGTGGTCGTACTGGATAATATGCCACCAGTAGCCGATGCGGGCGCTGATATTGTGCTGAATTGTAAAAATGGCGTAACAGACACCCTGATTGGCGCAGCCTCTACAACAGGCGCCAATATCACCTATACCTGGTCAGGCGCTGGCATCAATGCCTCGAATCAACACGATATCAATCCAATTATTACGGCGCTTGATGGTTTATATACCCTGTTAGTAACCAACACAGACAATACCTGCACTTCGACAGCAACGGTCATGGCTAACCTGGATATTACAGAGCCTGCCGCCGATGCCGGACTTGACCAAATCA